>JARFPM010000124.1 GCA_030444405.1 Nitrospira sp. | reverse complement strand
AGAAACGGCGATCATGATGGTTCGTGGTTTGATCGTCCTTCCGAGTAAGGGGCTGATTCTGTGAACACATCATCAGGCGGCTGGATCATTGCAGCAGCAGCAGCAGCAGCAGCAGCAATCTTCACCCTCGACCTGCTGATGCCACTCGGTTATGCCGTGCCGATGCTGTACGTGCTCCCGCTTGTCGCGACGTGGTTCGTGCCTGGCTGGCGGAGCACTGCCGTCATCACGGGCAGTGCCCTCGTCCTCACTTGGGTTGGGACGGTTTATTCTCCAGGGGAGTTCGCTCCCGATGTCATGGCGAACCGCGCCATGGCCACAGCGCTGTTGCTCGTCGTCGCCTGGCAAGTGATTCACCAAAAGCGATTGCGCCGGCAAAGAGATTCGGCACACGAGACGCTGCGAAGGGCCGAGGTGCGCTACCGGGCGATTTTTCAAGAAGCCGGAGTGGGCGTAGCTCAAGTAGATTCGCGAACAGGCCAATTCCTGGAGGTCAATCGCAAGTACTGCGAGATCGTTGGTCTTACCGAGGACGAAATGCTGGCGACCACGTTCATGAGCATCACCCATCCGGATGATCTCGCGGAAGACCTAGGCTCTATGGAACGTATGCGGAGCGGCGATCTTTCCGCCTTCATAATGGAAAAGCGATACATCAAGAAGGACGGATCAATCGTATGGGTTATCCTTAATGCGGCGCCTTTATGGCGGGCCGGTGAGAGGCCGTCTCGACATATCGCCGTTGTTCAGGACATCACCGAGCGCAAGCAAGCCGAAGAATCGTTGCGGAAGGCTCAGAATTTGCTGCAGGAAACTGAGAGTATCGGCCACGTGGGCGGTTGGGAGTTCGACATCGACAGGAGGAAACAGACCTGGACTGACGAAGTGTATCGCATCCACGAAGTGAGTCGTGATTTCGAGCCGACCGTGGACAAGGGGATCGCCTTCTACGCGCCTGAATCGAAACCGATCATCGAGCGCGCGGTGCAGCGGGCTATCGAGGTGGGGGAACCGTTCGATGTCGAACTGGAGTTTATCACCGCCAAGGGGAATCGCCGCTGGGTCCACGCGATTGGAAAGAGAGACGTGGAAGGGCGCCGGGTGCATGGCTTTTTCCAGGACATCACCGAACGCAAGCAGATGGAGGAGGCGCTGCGCCGGCTGAACGAGGCTCTTGAGCAGCGTGTCGCCGAGCGCACGGCGGCATTGCGGGAAACCGAGGAGCGGTTTCGGGGAATCTTCGAGCATGCGGCGGAGGGGATCGCGGTCACGGATTTAGAGGGACGCTTTGTTCAATGTAATGCTGCGTACGCCGCCATCGTCGGCCATACCGAGTCTGAGCTTAGGGCCATGCAATTGCAGTCACTGATCTATCCCGATGACCGACCGCATAATATGCAGCTCGTTCGTCAAGTGATGAGCGGTCAAGTCGCGTCGTTTGGAGTCGAAAATCGGTACATCACGAAATCCGGCGCTCCGGTCTGGGTGTATAAGCATGGGTCGATTCTCCGAGATGACCAAGGTACGCCGACGCACCTCATGGTGTTGGCGACCGACATCACTCAGCGTAAACGGGATGAGGAAGAACTGCGCCGGCAGCGAGCAAGACTGGAAGAGCTGGCGGCAAAGCTGCTGACGGCGCAAGAGGACGAGCGGCGACGCATTGCGCGGGAACTGCACGACGATCTCACGCAGCGGATGGCTGCGCTGGCGATCGATCTGCAGAGCATCCGCCCACCGACGCCAGGATTCGAGGCGTCGTTGGCCGCTCCCCTTCACCGGGCAGGCAAGATGGCGGAGCAGCTCACAACGGATCTCCAGCGTCTGGCGCATCAACTGCATCCCTCACTGCTCGAACATGCTGGTCTGGAAGCGGCAGTCCAGGAGCTCGTGGAGGAATACGAGGCGAGAGCGGGCTTGAAGACCGAAGTCTTGGTGCGCAACCTACCAGCAGCCCTTTCCCTCGACCGTGCCACCTGCCTCTATCGGGTGCTGCAGGAAAGTCTCCAGAACGTTCGCAAACATGCCAACGCGACCCACGTCTTGGTTCAACTCTTAGGCACGACGCGAGGGGTGGGGCTGTGTATTTATGACGACGGGCGGGGGTTTAACTTGGCGCAGGAGACTTCAGGGGGACCGAAGGGGCTCGGTCTCATCAGCCTCGAAGAACGAGTGGGGGCACTGCACGGCACGTTCCGGGTTAAATCCGAACGGGGTGAAGGGACGGAGGTCCATGCCTGGGTGCCCCTGGAACCGCAGAAGGTCTCAGAGGAAGTAAGAGCAGGAATATGAATCAGGCGAGCAAGCCTCGTGTGCTGATGGCCGACGACCATTCCATCCTCCTGGCTGGATTGCGCAAGCTGATCGAAGATCATTGTGAGGTCGTGGGGACCGTTGAGGATGGCCGAGCCTTGATCGAGGCGGCGAATCAGCTCAAGCCGGAGCTCATTCTTCTCGATATTTCCATGCCGCTGTTGAACGGCCTGGATGCCGCACGGCAGCTCAAGAAGGCGCTGCCCGAGACGAAACTGCTCTTTCTGACGATGCATGCGAGTGCACGATATGCCACCGAAGCGTTCAAAGCGGGAGGGAGCGGGTTTCTGCTGAAACAGTCTGCCGCATCAGAATTGCCGCAGGCGATCGACGCCGTCCTGCAGGGAAAACACTACCTCACACCCTCAATCGCCAAGCCGGTGATCGACCAAGCGCTGAAGGCGGAGGAGACACCGGGCATCAATGGGTCTGCTAAGGAATTGACACCCCGTCAACGGGAAGTGTTGCAACTTATCGGGGAAGGGAAAGGCACCAAAGAGATTGCCAGTCTCTTGAACCTGTCTGTGAAGACCGTCCAATTTCATAAGACCGGCCTGATGCAGGGATTGAATATCCACACCACCGCGGAGTTGATGCGTTATGCCATCACGCAGGGCCTCGCCAATAACGACCTGTAGCGGTCCTGGTTTCTCCCTCCTGGTCCCTATCCCGGTGTCACCCGATTAGGTCAGTCTCTTGGCAGACATGCGTTCACTCCCCCAGCGACAGCCGCCAAGAGACCCAGTCTATTTGCACCGGATGGCTGGTAGCGTTAGTCCTATCACCTAGGTCGATGGCTAGGTCACACGGTAAGGTCGCTGCTCTAGTATGGTACACGGACCATATTAGGCGGTGTGAACATGTCCAAAGGCGTCACCATCGATCGGGCCCACATTGATCGGGTCCTGACTGCGGTGCAACAAATGGGGACGCGTTGTCCGCTTGAACAGGTTGCGGGACTCTGTCCGGACTTGAGGGACGATCAAGTCTTTCTGGCGATCGACTACCTCACCCGGAGCGGACGGGTGTGCCTGACGCTGGATGCCGATAGAACGTACTGGGTTCTGGCGTAGTGCCCGTCGAAGACGCGGGATCGGTCGTCTATCCACTGCCTCCGGGAGGGTCACACGCGAACCAAGGATTTCCAATGGATGAGCCGCTTGCTTCTGTCGAAGATGAGGAGGGGATGAGACAACCGATGGAGGCGCCCATGGAACAGCTCAGAGCAAGCCAGACACCTCAGCCCCGCAGCAACAGTGCGCCGGTGACGACCTGCACGCACGGGCGGCTCATCGATGATGTTCTGACGAAACGGGGGAAGCGGACCGGCCAGGTTCGTTGTCTTGAATGCGGCGCGATCTTTGACGACCCCTACGTGAAACAGACGTGATGACGCAGGATTCCCCAGCCCCTAACCTACCCAATCGTCCGACTTGTTCAAGGAGACTTCATGACAGGCGCCTCCACAGTGCTGCCCTCGCTTACATTCGCGGTTATTAGCAGTCACTATCTCCTGTGGCTCGGATTGCAGAGCATCCTAGCGGGCGCAGGGACTGTCACACACCTGCACCCACGGATGATGCCTGACGCATTACGGACCGAGCAGCACCCAGACGTGTTCGTGCTCGATCTGGAGACCAACCGAGACTCCATCGACACGATCCGACAGATTCGGGAATCGGCCCCGACTAGCAAAATCCTGTTGTTGAGCGGGGTCGAAGACAAGCAGTGCCTGCACGAAGCCTTTGCATCAGGCGCCGATGGCGTCATTCTAAAGGTTCAACCTTCCGCAGTCGTGCTGGCCATGATCGAGGCGCTGTATGCTCCTGTGAATAACCGTGGGCATGCTGAACGCAGGGACGCGGTGTCGGTAGATCTCGGGAAGATGTCCCAGCAGAAGCTCGATTTGGAAACACAGCTGCCTGCGTGGTCCGACTCCGTGACCGAGCGCGAACGAGATGTCATCCAATTGGTCCGTCAGGGCCTCTCGAACAAAGAGATCGCCAACCGGCTGTGCATTGCCGACAGTACAGTGCGTCATCATCTAACGAACATTTTCGACAAGCTCGGCGTGGCCAATCGCCAGAAGCTCCTGATCCACGCGCATCGGGTCCCCTCCATACAGATATGACCGCCGTTCTCTCCAAGCAGAGAAGCGCAAGCACATTCTCGCAGGGGCTTGGGATTGGCATCAATCGATGCGGGCGAGATCGATACAGGGAATCGCGAGGGCAGATTCCATCCGAACGGTGGGATGTAAGCCTGAGCATGAACGGGAGAATGAACACAGTATGCTGCCTCGAGTGTGGTATGACCATGGATGACCCAGATCGGGGCTTCAAGTCATAATCTGCCGCGATAGGTCAGCCACACACTCTGGCTTTGTCGCCCCCTGCAACAGGGGGCTCATGACTCCTGGGCAAGATGTCCCTCGGCGCGCTCTGAAGTTGCCGCCTCACCTCCTCAACTCATGAATTTTCTAGTCTGATCACGGTAGAGGAGTACGTTGCCTGCCGGATGATTGTTCACCAGTATTTCTTTCGTCAGACATCTTTGCTAGCCTGCTGTAGGAGTGCTTCGTGTGTGGGTACAAGGGGTCAATCCTCCTGGACCGTAACTCAGCATCGTGCTATTCACACCACATGAACGACCGGCATATCCTTTGATTCGCAAAGGCAACGAAGGGAACACTGTTGCCTCGACGTGGAGCTGGAGTATGAGGATCTCGGAATGATAGAAGGGAAGACGATGTTACCAAAAGTGGGAATTGGGCGGCGTTGCGGGGCGATCCAAGCGAATGTCGATCGCTATCGCGCACTGATGAGCGACGAGTTGTACGAGGAACTCCTCACACTCGGGAAGGAGCTCGCAGGTATCAAGATCTGTCATCTGAATTCGACGGCGACAGGCGGCGGTGTGGCGGAGCTGTTGGCGCGGTATGTGCCCATGCTTCAGGCGCTCGGTGTTCAAGCCGACTGGCGGCTGATTCACGGTGAACCGGAATTTTTTGCGATCACCAAGGCGTTTCACAATGCCTTGCAAGGCGGACACTACGATTTGCGAAAGCCCGAACAGGAACTTTACCTGAAGGTCAACGAGCGGAGTGCGAAGGCGCTGGGGAACGATTACGATGTCTATATCGTCCATGATCCGCAGCCGGCTGCGATCAGGCATTTTACCGGGCCGCGCAACGCCAAGTGGATTTGGCGTTGCCATATCGACAGTTCAGTTCCGGACAAGGATGTCAGCCTGTTTCTGCGACCGTATATCGAGGAGTACGACGCAGTCGTCTTTACGATGGCGGAATTTCTGCTACCGGGCCTCGCTGCAAGACACATTGCTATCATCGCTCCAGCCATCGATCCCTTGGCCACGAAGAATATGGAGTTATCGGAGGACTTGTGCCGACGGGCGATTGCCGACTCTGGTGTCGATCCGACCAGGCCGTTACTCCTCCAAGTATCGCGATTCGATCCCTGGAAGGATCCCTTGGGCGTGGTCCGTGCCTATCGCCTCGTCAAAGAAGAAATCCCCACCCTTCAACTGGCCCTTATCGGCGCGATGGCGGGCGACGATCCAGAGGGGTGGGAAATCCTGGATCGCGTGGAAGAGCAAGCCGCCAATGACTCGGATCTATTCGTCTTCACGAATCTCGCGGGCGTGGGCAGCATGGAGGTGAATGTGTTCCAACGCGGATGTGATGTCGTGATCCAGAAGTCCTTGCGAGAGGGGTTTGGG
>JARFPM010000123.1 GCA_030444405.1 Nitrospira sp. | reverse complement strand
TTCCGCCACTCAAGCCGGATGACCAGGCCGCCTCACTCGTTTTGACCGCACTTCCTTCGCTCACCCCTTCAGAAGCGCCCTAACCCGCGTAATTCATGACAGTTCGCCGGCAAGTGGCTCAACGGCACCGCTCACGGCCCCTCCCATCTCGACAGACTAATCGTTAAGGCACATAGTCAGGCAATATCCGTCGCCCCAATAAGGCAAGCCGCAGCTCAGCCTCAAGGGCATTTCTGTAGAGAAATATCAACTTGCGAGAGCTTGAACTATTCCATTTTGTATTTTTCGGTTGCGTCGAGAATCAAACCGGCTCTCGCAATGCAAATACAAGATCCGACCCCTGCTTCCTCACCCCATTCCCGGACAACTATTTTGCCGGTTGTGAATACGTCGATACTCATACCTGAGCCGAAGCGAGAGCACTTTAGTCCTCTGCCGCACATCATGACGTACAAAACAGTCCTATTTCTGCAGGCAAATACCTACTTCGTCAATCATCTTGAAAATACTGCGGTTAGCTCACAATCGGTCACAAGGGTTTGTGTTCTGCCTACATGGCGTCAGGGATTTTCTTCTCGGCACTGATGATATTCCGAGGATTTTCTCCAATTTTCCTTTCTGTCACAGCGGCCCACATCTTGCTTGGTTACCACAGTTACGTGGCGGGTTATTCTGATCTTTAGTCTCTTCTCGGGTGCCTAAGTCAGTTGAGCAGTCTGCCAATAGGTTCCTGCGCATGAGATGTTGGCATCTCGCGGGTGGGTCTGTCTGTTGCGGGGAGAACACACCAAGGAGTATCTGCATGGTTTGGATGAAAGCGATCACTACGATTCTTGTGCTCTGGTCCAGTGCAGCTTGGGGTGCCACGTTGACGTGGACCGCGAGCACTGGGTCGGACGTGGTGGGATATCGCGTCTATAAATGCAGTCAGTTACCGTGCTCGCAATCAGCTGGCACAACGACGCTGCTCGCTACACAGGGGATTACCACCAGTTTCAATATCGGAACACCGGCTGTCCTTCAATATTATGTGGTCACAGCGTACAACTCTGCAAACATCGAATCGAGCTCGAGCAACGTCGCCACCTATTACCCAGCTGGCACATCCTCTTCAACGTCTTCAACGTCCCTTCCATCGGTGACACTGACCGTTCTCGGCTCGCCCACGTCGGGGCAGCCCTGGACCGTGCAGGCATACCCCGCGAACGTGTCTGGAACCGTTTCAGTGGAATACTGGATCAACAATGCCCTGGATCACACCGAAAATTATGCCCCCTATTGTCCGTTCGACGGCGCTGATGACGGCTCGCAGTGCCGCACGGCCTTACGGCCCTTCGGGAGCTACACCATTGAGGCGCGTGTGAAGAGCAATGGGATCGAAGTTGTTCGCCAGGCCATTACAGTCCAAGCATCCGCCACCCCTTCGACAACGTCCGCTCCATCGGTGACACTGACCGTTCTCGGCTCGCCCACGTCGGGGCAGCCCTGGACCGTGCAGGCATACCCCGCGAACGTGTCTGGAACCGTTTCAGTGCTATTCTGGATCAACAACACCCTGAATCGCATCGAAGGCTTTGCTCCTTACTGTCCGTTCGACGGCGCTGATGACGGCTCGCAGTGCCGCACGGCCGTGCGGCCTTTCGGGTTCTACACCATTGAAGCGCGCGTGGTGAGCAATGGGACCGAACTGGCTCGCCGGGTTATTGTAGTCAAAGCCAGTAGCCAGTGATCCTAAATGGCTAAAGTAGCTAAGCGAACCTTGGGGGGTTACGTTTAGCGGATGATCAATCGGCGCATGGCAGTTGGCATTTGGGTCGGATCTTGAATCGTGCATGGCACAGGAATACAGATTCGGCTTCCCCGTCTGACCATCCCCAGCACACACCACACCCTCCAGCCCCATTTCCCCACACGCGATACCGCAGCTAGTTCGGCATTTCGTATGTCGGCGGGACCCATGGATAGAGGCGAGGGATCCATATTGTCAGTGCCGTCGCAACGGTCAGAGCACAGATCGCACCGACAATAAATTGGGTCCAGGTGTTAGGCCGGATGGCCCCAAGGGACACAATCAGCAAGAGCATGGGAATGTCCAAAAAATGGGTGAACGTCGGCACGTGCTCTTGTCGAGCACGTGTGAGTTCCGGCGTCACACCACCCTGATTCAAGGCGTCATTTGTCAGACGACGGAGTCGCATGAAGTAGAGCCGCGTAACGGTGTTCCCTTCGACAAATTCAAGCGCGAACAGCACGATCATCCCCGCCAGCCACGGATGCTGCATGAATCCCCACCCGCCCCAGACCTCCGCCGTCATCCATGCGCCTGATACCAACAGAATGATGGCACCAGGCACCACGACGCCATCATAGAAGACCGCGATGTTCCGAATGGCTTCCGCGAAGAGAACAAGGTCGCGCACTTTCCGTGAACGCATATCCGAGATCCAGACGCCGATCAATCCAGACCCGATTAGCATCAAGCCGACCAAGTGGGCATAACGCAGCAAAGAATAGGTCAAGGCCCCCTCATTTCGTGATAAACGCGTGGCACAGTATCTTCCACTGGAATGCTCGTGACAAGCGCGAAAAACAATGGGGGCTCAGTCTTGCCATCCAACACCTCCCACCGACGCCATACCTTCAGGTGCCGGCCCCTCTTTCTCCGCCAGCATCCGTGCGATCCGCACTCTGACAGACCAGTTGGCCGCCCTTCATTCCCACCCGTCGCCGCTTCGTGCCAAAACAAAGGAGGGTGGGGAGCTGCTCCCCACCCTCCTTTGTTCTGTAGCGGTCTCTGCAGAGACGACGACTCGCTCCGGCAGAAGCTCCGCTCCTATGGGTTTGTCACCTGTAGATGAATACTACCCGTATCAGTCATCGCAGGATTGATGGTAATCGTGTACGTGTCTGTTGAAGTCAGTGTCACCGGGTTAAGGTTAAAACTGGAGGCGGAACTCGTCATCCCGGCTTGCAGAATGCCATTTGGGCTATAGAGATTCACGGTCACGCTGCCGAGCTTATTGTTGGTGACCTTGATCGTGGCCTGCTGGTTCGCATCACCGGTAAATGTATAGCGACCGTTCTGCCCGGCTCGGCTGATCATAATCGGCCTGGGCGCGGCATTAATTTTAAGCGAGTCCGCCACCTCCGTTGAGAGTGTCAACGTGATATTGCCGGTGTAGGTGCCTCCAGGAGTGACGAGGATGGTGTAGGGACCGGTGGTGGACAAGGGGCTGGGTACATCGAGCGCTCCACCCGCTGTACCAACCGCAGTTGAAACCAGAGGAGTCCCATCCGGGTCAACGAGAGTGACTGTGCTCGAGGTCAATCCCACAGACGTGAGGCCTAGGCTCACCCATTGTCCAGCGTTGCCATTGAATGTATAGCGCGCCGTCTTACCAGCCTTGTTGAGACTGACTGGCACTGGGGCACCATCGATCGCAATTGTGCCCTTAACCGGGGAAGAAAGGGCGAGCGTCATACTACCTGTATAGTTGCCGATCGGGTCCACCATGATGGTGTACGTTCCCGTTGCAGGCAATGCCGTGGTCGGATCGAGGCTGCCGCCGCTGGGACCAATCGTTGTTGACGCTAATTTGCTGCCATCCGGTTTCAACATCGACACCGTACTCGACGCAATCGAGACCCCTGTGACACCAAGATTGACCCATTGGCCCGCCGTCCCATTGAAAGTATAGCGGGCTCGTTGGCCCGGTATTGTCAGCGTCGGTGTCACCGCCACTTCATCGATCATGATCGTGCCCGCTAGATCGGGGGCATTGTAGAGCGCAAGCTTAACCCTGCCGGTGTAGCTCAGCTCCGGATCGATCAAGATAGCATAGGTCCCGGAAGCAGGAAGGACTTGACCGGCAATCATGGCGCCGCCTTGACCGAACGAGGCTGGCTGGCCTAATAAACTTCCATCCGGATTAAGAATAGAGACATAGCCGCTGCGGATTGTCACCTCACTCAACTGCAAGCTCACCGCTTGGCCGGTGCTGCCTGAGAACGTATAGCGAGCGTTCTGCCCGCTGCGGCTGATGACAACCGACACCGCCGAACCATGGGGGGTGATCTCGCCGCCCAGCTCGCTTGAAACCGTGACGATGACGCTCCCGGTATATGTACTGATGGGATCGAGAAGAATCGTATATGTGCCGGTCACCGGCAGCTCCACGAGATCCAGACTCGCGCCGTTCATTTCACTGGAAGAGATCCAGGCGCCCGTCAAATCGTTGGTCAGCTGATAGGCTGTGGTGGATGTTTGGACCTGTGTTTGTGAGGAGTGTGGCCGGTTGCCCATGGTCGCATAATAATTCTTCACTGCGGAGGGCTGTGTGGCCACTACTCCGCCGTCCGGATGGTAGACCAAAACCCGGAACTGTGTGAGTGTGACGCCGCTAAAGCCGATATTGATCCTCTGGCCGGCCGTGCCGTCGAAGACGATCAAGCCGTTCTTATTGGGAGTGATAATCGTCGCCGTGACCGGCGGGCCATTGACAGCAATGCGTGCATTGTATTCGATGTCTGTTGCCGCGACGCCCGGCGGTGGGACAATATCTCCGGCGTAGCTTCTGTCAGTAGCAGTATTGGAAAGGATTCCCGCTGACCCAAGCACAAGCGTTACGATTGCCACTCGTACTCGGCACTTCACCCACGGCCATAGGCTGTCCATAGTCGCCCTCCTATTTATAAAACCCGACGGCTCTTGGTGGTTGTCACCTCGTTTGAGTTTGTCTTGCGACGCTGGGCTGACGCGCGGACTCTACCCTTTTTCGCGTCCGTGGCGCAATCCCTTTAGGCCCCTCTTGAACGATTATCTGTACGATCCCCCCAACTGGGGGGGACTAGATGAGCAAAGGCCCTGCGCCTCATTTTTCTAGATGTGGGTGAAATACCTGGGGTTAGCCAAGCAAACCAGAACGCATTCGGAAAGGACAAACCCGCTTGTTCTATCAGGCTGACGGCAAAAAAAGAGGGTGGGAAGTCGCCTCCCCACCCTTATCTTGTGACTCACCAGGAGCTTCTCAGCGACTACTCACCCTTACAGAAACTCCGTTCATAGTTGATGATCGCCCAAGCTTCTTCTTCCGTAATCGCGGCGGGGATCAAGGAAACCATCCCTGTTCCGGGGCTGCCGTTCTTAATGACCCAGAAAAGCTCACCATCTTTCCGCTTCTTGTGGAACTTGCAGTTGGTGAAATCCCGTGGGCTTGGATTCAGGATCTTCCCGGCTTCACCCTGACCATCCCCGGCCTTACCATGACAATTGAAGCAGGTGCCCTTCCCCTCGTAGAGCGCCTTGCCCTTGGCGATGCTCTCCGGACTGGAAGCGACCGGATTCTTCAGAGCTTTTGCGTCCGCGGCTTGATCGGGCGGAACACGAGGCTTCAATGGATCTTTTTCCTCAGCCCCGACGACCGAGACCGAGAGGAACACAACTGCTGCAGTCACTCCTAAAAACTTGGACAGATACCCCATTACACATCCTCCTTTGTGTTAAACCCACCGAGCTGGACAGACACTCCGGGCCGCCGATTCGTCTTCATGATTCTCAAGAGCTAGGTAAAACGCTCGAACTATACCAACGCCCTTGAATTCCTGTCAAGAAACCATCCCCTGTTCCGTCACTCATCTACTCTTCTTCTTACCTGAATGAAGATCAAACCTCATGCCAACATCGACTCAAAGAGGAGGCAAGAAAATGTCGGCACTTATATGATTCACCGCAAGCTCGTTCCATATTTTCAGCGATTTCGTGACACCTTTGCGCCTCACCGACGCCATCCACGCCTCATTGTCCACAATATAAACCCAATCTTGCGAGATCAAAGTTCACATCGGAAGCGTTCGGCTCCAACCATGTAGTCGAGCAAAATCAGAACCTAGAAGAGCAGGATGACATTTTTCTTGTCATGATACATCTGCCAGAGCGGGTTTCGGCGCATCTTCGCGTATCCGGAACCATGCGACATAAAGCGACGGCAGAAAGATCAACGTGAGCATGGTCGCCACGGCAAGCCCTCCCATGATTGCTGCGGCCATGGGGCCCCAGAAGACAGTCGGTGCAATGGG
>JARFPM010000051.1 GCA_030444405.1 Nitrospira sp. | reverse complement strand
GGCGAAGTGAAAGAAATAGCGATCGAGAGAAGCCACGTCACAGCCGTAGGTTGCCCCGCCGAACATGGCGTCACACAGCAGCTCTCTGGCGCGCGTCAGTTCTTTCCGCCGCCCTTTCCATCGATCGTCCGTGATCGTCAGATCCGAAAGTTCCAGGGCACGTTCGAAGGCCTGTTCGCAGCGCTGCTGGTCCTTTCCATACCATCGAGCAGCGCGAGCTACATCACTGCCGACATTGGCCAGTTGCTCGACGAGCGAGAGGGAGTACCATCGACCGACGGCTAACTGTTCGTGAATGGGCGCCATGCTATGAGCCCTGCACCAAGCGATTGACGATTGTTGTCACGGATCTCTGGACGCTCAACATGCCGGGAACGGTTTCCACCGGAGGGGCGCACATTGATTATCGAATCGAACTCAATCCATTCCGAAGCTGGACGTTCCGGATAGAGGTTGATGCCCCACAGGTTTTTCTGTAGCGAGCTCTTGCTCTAAGAGCAGGGCTTCCTCGTCGGAGTGCAATTCGCCACCGATCGCCATGATGCCCTTATCAGAAATCGAGAATGGGCCCGGGGCGCAAGATTGCGGGTTATGAAGGCTTGTGTCAATCAGAAATTCGTCTGAACGAGGGGTGGGAGCCAGCGTGGGATTCGCATTGGGGGAGCCTGTGAAGGGATCAGATCGAACCGGGGAACCATTAGGGGAGGCTGGTTTATCCCAGCTCGCCGAGGCGCGATTGGAGAATGCTGATGGTGGCGATGGCGGCTGTTTCAGCTCTCAAGATGTGCTGACCAAGGGTAATTGATTGGACTGCCGCCTGCTCGGCTAGTTGGGTTTCTTCTGTGCTCCAGCCTCCTTCCGGTCCGATCAAGACCAACACGGAGCCGGTCACGTCTTGCGGTAGTTTGACCGTTTGCAAACTCTTGCCGTCCTGCCGCTCAGCAAGCACGAGCGTGATCGTGCCGGTCATACGACTGGTCAAAAGTGCTGAGAGAGGTTGTGGCGGGGCGATCGTCGGCACACGCCACTGTTCGGACTGCTGGGCGGCTTCTAAGGAGATGCGCTGCCACCGGGCGAGTTGATGGTCTACACGATCCGCTTTGAGTTGTACCACACTGTGCCGGCTTTCAATCGGCACGATTTCGCTCACGCCAAGTTCGGTCGTCTTTTGAATCACCCAGTCCATTTTCTCGCGTTTGAGTAGCGATTGGCCAAGGATCAGACGGGGCGTATGGCGTGGCGGTTCCTGGATTGTCTTGAGAATGCGCCCGGTGACCGCTCGTTTCGAAACCTCGATGATTTCGGCGCGGTGTCTGGTGCCCTGTCCGTTGCCGAACCACAGGGTTTCACCAACGGTGACGCGCAAACTGTTTCGCAGGTGAATCAGCAGGTCGCCGGTGATGGAGACGGTTAGCGGTGTGACGCACTGATGGGGCACAAAAAACACGGGCATGAGTGACTCTGCGGGTTGCAACCCGATGGGTAGGGAAGACTACTCGAAGAAGGTCTTCATCTTGTCGAAGAAGCCGTCGCCGTTGGTTTCCATGGTCATGCCGCTTTCTTTCGCGTACTCCATCAGCAGTTCTTTTTGTCTGGCCGTCAATTTGGTGGGAATTTGGACCTTGATCGTATAAACCTGATCGCCTGTCGAGCCTCCCTTCAGGCTGGGAATCCCTAACCCTTTGATCCGAAGGACCTTGTCATGCTGTGTGCCAGGCGGCACCTTGATGACGGTTGCGCCCTTGAGGGTCGGGACTTCCACTTTGCCACCGAGCACGGCCGTGACGAGGTTGACCGGCACATCACAGGCGATATCGAGGCCCTTGCGATGAAAGATTTGATGGGGTCTGACGGTAACGGCCACGTAAAGGTCTCCGGGAGGACCGCCATTGGGGCCATGCTCTCCTTCATTGGAGAGACGAAGTCGCATGCCGGTCTCAATGCCGGCTGGAATATGGACGGCGATGGTGCGCTCCTTATAAACCCGTTGACGGCCCTGGCAGGTCGAGCAGGGTTCTGTCACGAAGTGCCCGGTGCCTTCACATTGACCGCATGGACGGCTGACGCTGAAGAACCCTTGCTGAAACCGAATCTGTCCCGCGCCTTTGCAGCTGGCACATGTCTTGATGGACGCTGCTGACTTGGCCCCCGTTCCTTTGCAGTCGACGCAGATTTCCCAACGTGGGATTTTGAGCTTGGCCTCTTTTCCGTAAACGGCCTCTTCGAACTCAATCTCGAGGTTGTATTGGAGATCGTTGCCACGTTCGGACCGAGATGGCCCGCCTCCTCGCGCTTGGCCGAAAAAATCCTCGAAGATATCGTTAAAGACGTCCCCGAATCCGCCTCGACCGAAATCGAACCCCTCAAAGCCGGGCCCACCCTGTTGTGCCCCGGCATGACCGAACATGTCGTAGCGTTTCCGCTTTTCCTCATCGCTCAGCGTTTCATAGGCTTCGTTGATTTCTTTGAATTTTTCTTCGGCGGATTTTTTCTGATGGTCGCCCGCGTGGAGGTCTGGGTGGTGCTGGCGGGCCAGTTTCCGGTAGGCTTTTTTCAGGTCGTCGTCGGACACATTCCGATCGACGCCGAGAATATCGTAATAATCGCGTTTGGACACGGACGCCATTGTGTATAAAAGTAGAGAACCCGCCCGAGTTCACGATCGCACCGAGAGCTCGGGCACTCTGAGGCGCTATTCTATGCTATTTCTTGTCTTTGTCTACTTCTTCAAATTCTGCATCCACGACTTTCTCGTCAGTCTTCGTCTCCCCGGTGCTGGCGGAGGATGAGGCGCCCGGTTGCGGGCCTGGAGATGCAGCTGCTTTCTTGTACATCTCTTCGGCTAACTTGTGCGACGCCGTCATGAGCGACTGAGTGGCCGATTCGATGGCCTCGGCATCGGTCCCCTCGAGCGCCTTCTTGACGGCTGCGACGGCATCCTGGATTTTCGTCTTTTCTTCAGCCGAGACTTTGTCGCCGTATTCTGTGATGTTTTTTTCCGTTTGATAGACCAGATTATCCGCCTGGTTCTTGGCTTCCGCCAGTTTGCGGCGTTTCTTATCTTCTTCCGTGTGCGACTGCGCGTCGCGAACGAGCTTCTCGACCTCATCCTTATTCAAACCGCTGGAAGCCGTGATCTTGATGGATTGTTCTTTCTGGGTGGCCAGATCTTTCGCCGAAACATGCACGATGCCGTTGGCATCGATATCGAACGTCACTTCGATTTGGGGCATGCCGCGCGGCGCCGGTGGAATGCCAACCAGGTCGAACTGCCCAAGCAGTTTGTTATCATTGGCCATTTCCCGTTCGCCTTGGAAGACGCGGATGGTGACGGCTGTTTGGTTATCGGCTGCCGTCGAGAACACCTGGCTCTTCTTGGTCGGAACGGTCGTGTTACGCTCGATCAATTTGGTGAACACCCCGCCCAGCGTCTCAATGCCTAATGACAGGGGAGTGACGTCGAGGAGCAGGACGTCTTTGACTTCTCCCTTGAGGACTCCGCCTTGGATACCGGCTCCAATGGCGACGACTTCGTCTGGGTTGACACCGCGGTGCGGTTCTTTCCCAAAGAAGTCCTTCACCACCTGAATCACCTTGGGCATACGCGTCATGCCGCCGACCAACACGATTTCTTGGATATCCTTCGCGGTGACACCCGCATCGGACAAGGCCTTGCGGCAGGGTTCGATCGTGCGTTGAATCAAATCGTCCACCAGCTGTTCCAGCTTGGCTCGTGTGAGCTTCGTGACCATGTGCTTGGGGCCACTGGCATCGGCGGTGATAAACGGCAGATTGATCTCCGTTTCTTGAGACGAAGAAAGTTCAATCTTGGCCCGTTCCGCCGATTCCTTCAGGCGTTGGAGCGCCATCCGATCTTTCCGCAGATCGATGCCCTGGTCTTTCCTGAACTCGTCGACCAGCCAATCCATCACGCGTAGATCAAAATCATCACCGCCGAGGTACGTATCACCATTGGTGGATTTCACCTCGAAGACGCCTTCACCGATTTCAAGAACGGAGACGTCGAAGGTGCCGCCGCCCAAATCGTACACGGCAATTCGTTCATCTTTCTTCTTGTCAAGGCCGTATGCGAGGGAGGCCGCCGTCGGCTCGTTGATGATACGCAAAACGTTCAGACCGGCGATCTGGCCGGCATCTTTAGTCGCCTGGCGCTGGCTGTCGTCAAAATAGGCGGGGACGGTCACAACGGCCTCAGTGACCTTTTCACCGAGGTAGTCTTCAGCAGTCTGCCGCATTTTCTGCAGAATCATGGCGGAGACTTCCGGTGGGCTATAGCGTTTACCACGCAATTCCACGTGTGCGTCACCGTTATCGGCCTCAACCACCTTGTACGGAAGCCGCTTCATGGCTTCTTGAACCTCGCGGCTCTTGAACTTGCGCCCCATCAGGCGCTTCACGGAGAAAATAGTGTTCTCGGGGTTGGTGATCGCTTGCCGTTTCGCGATCTGTCCGACTAACCGTTCGGTTTTATCGGTGATGGCGACGACGGAAGGAGTGGTCCGGCTCCCTTCGGCGTTGGCGATCACGACGGGGTCTCCGCCGCTCATGATCGCCACACAAGAGTTGGTGGTCCCGAGATCAATACCGATGACTTTACCCATTGGTGAACTCCTTCCTTCTCGACAACGAGGACTGAATCAGGTCAATGCGTCGTTGAGTCATGTTCGCTGGGATGGGCTGGACCTGACGAGACACTGACCATTGCCGCCCGTAGAATCCTATCGTGCAGCCGATACCCTTTTTGAAACTCGTTCAATACTTTGTTGGACGGCACGTCGTTCGATGGCCCGTACGAGACGGCTTGATGGGTGCTCGGGTCGAACTCCTGGCCGACTGTTTCGATCGCTTGCACACCGAACTTGGACAGGATGCCGGATAGTTGCTTGAGCGTCAGTTCCACACCCTGCACGAGCGCCGAATCGCCCCCGTTCGTTCGAGCCGCTTTGATCGCCCGCTCCATGTTATCGACAACCGGCAGTAGCTCTTTGAGAAGCTGTTCATTCCCGAATCGAATCTGCTCACGCTGGTCACGTTGAGTCAGCCGTTTGTAGTTTTCAAATTCCGCAGCTAGCCGAAGGTATTTGTCATTGAGCGCTTTACATTCTTCAGTCTTGCTGGCCAGTTCGCCCTGAACGGAGGAGCCCACCGCCTCCGTGACGGGAGATTCTCCCTCTAAGCTCTCGATTGTATTGGCGTTTATTTTTTCCTGCTCTTGATCGTCACTCATCCTGAGACCTATACGATGGGGAAGATATCCATAGGAGGAGGGAAGTCAACGGGTAATGGGAAAATAAAAAATGATGTGGGCACTCAGAGAACTAGACCCATTGTCTAAGGCTCGTGCCGCGGGCACGGCGATGGAGGAGTTCAAGCCCATAAAGGGTCAAGAACGGTTCAATATGTTGAATCGATCGCGCCTCCGGCGCGATCACCGGAGCTAATCCACCCGTGGCGATCACATATGACGTGCGCCCCATTTCCCTTTCCATCCGCTGGACAAGCGTGTCCACGAGACCGGCATAGCCGAAGATGAGCCCAGACTGAATACTGCTGGCGGTATCGGTTCCAATGACGGTCTTCGGCCGGGCGAGTTCAACTTTGCTCAATTTTGCAGCTCGATTAAACAGGGCATCCGCCGAAATAGTCAGGCCCGGTGCGATGACGCCTCCAAGATACTCTCCATCTCGATTGACCGCGCAAAACGTCGTCGCTGTGCCGAAATCGACGATGATAAGATCGCGGCGAAACTTCTCATAGGCCGCAGCCGCATTCACAATACGGTCGCTTCCGATCTCTTTCGGGTTTGAGTATTTCAGTGTTAAGCCTGTATCCATGTCGGATGAGACGGTGATCGGGGTGCAGCCAAAGGACGTTTCAACCATCGATTCAAACGTCTCCGTGAGAGCGGGAACGACGCTGGAAATGATTGCACCGGTGATTTGCTCAGGCACACGGCCGTCTCGTCTCATGAGACTGAGGCAGAGGACGCCGTACTCATCGGCAGTAGTCTTGGGATCGGTCGCCAACCGCCAATGAGTCAGCAAAGTCGATCTGTCGAAGATTCCCGCGACAACGTTGGTATTTCCGATGTCGATGGCTAAGAGCATCGGACTCATTCTACTCGGCATGGTCCTCTTTCGCTACCCTCTCAGTAGGATGTTGACAAACACAGGCTGGTCAAAAAGGCCGTCATTTCTCACCCACCCACCCCGGCGCGCTCAGACGCGCCTTTCCACAGGCAAGGCCCAGCGAGGTCCGCGGGGCGAAGCGCAACCTATTTTGCCCAGCTCACCCATCGCCTGTCGGAACAGGCGTTTACCCAGGCCGTATGTTAAGCCTCTAAGCGCCGCGAGAACGCCGCTGGCGGACTTTTTCAACAGCCTGTTAGGGAAGGTCCGATTACTTCGATCCTTTTAGGGAAGTGTTTAAAATCGGCTGACTTTATAATGTTCGATTGTGTGAAATGGCAATTGATCAGGCCTTCCTTAGATGAATGACATCGGCTGCCCGGACATCGACGAGGGGCATCGGCGAGCGAGGGTGAGCTGACTGGGTTCTCACCTGAAGCGCGCCGTCGGCAGAGAGAGCCTCTGCTATGCCGACGATCGGTTGATCATTCGTGAACAGGACGCGAACTTGGCGCCCCAGTGTGGCACAGCGAGCTGTATAGGCCTGTCGTAGCCGAACCGGTCCAGAAGATTGAAGCTCGCCCAGACAATGTTCAAGTTCCAGAAGCAGTTGAGCAATGAGCCGATTTCGGTCGATCGGTCGCCGCGAAGCTTCCATCAATGAGGCCGCAGTTGACCGCAATTCTTCAGGAAAAGACACCGGGGGAATATTCGCGTTGAGCCCGATTCCAATGATCACGACTGGGTCATTGCTTGTGGCGAAGCTGCTCTCGCAGAGAATCCCGCCGACTTTTCGGTCATAGAGAAGCAGGTCGTTCGGCCACTTCAGCGAAAGGGAGATAGCTTCCACCTGTTGAGTGGCCTCGGTCACGGCAAGCGCGCTGACAAGCGGCACCCAGGATAACCATTGTGAGAGGGAAAGATTTTGCCCCATCCCGCGTACAACGATGGAGCAATAGATGTTCAATCCCGGCGGAGAGAACCAGGTGCGCCCATGTCGGCCGTAGCCACCTGACTGGCTTTCAGCAATCACGACGGTACCATGCGTTGCGCCGTTCTGAGCCAGTGACAATGCCTCCCTGTTGGTTGAGGGGAGATCTTGGTGGAGGTGCAAGTCGTGACCCAGTGACGTGGTCGCAAGGGTGCTACGAATACTATCGAGGTTGAGTGGGGCGGAGGACACCATCGACTACGCACGCCGGCGTCGTGAAGGGCGAGTCAACGTCATGACAAGGCTGATTGCTGCCGCCGGGGCAGAATGGGTGAGCGCTCCGATAGAGATACGATCGACGCCGGCTGCTGCCATGGCTCGGACGTTCTTAAGCGTGATGCCACCCGACACTTCCACCAAGGCCTGCTTCTTGATCAATGCCACGGCACGTCGGACCAGGTCTGGAGCCATGTTATCCAGCAGAATAATATCGGGCTTTCCCGCGAGCGCCTGCCGAACCTCAGAGAGAGATTCCACTTCGACAATAATCGGGAGCGCGCTTGACCGATGAGTACGTGCTAATCGACATGCCCGTTCAACCGGTCGTCGATTGTGTCGGAGGAGGGCCAGATGGTTATCTTTGATCAAAATGCCGTCACTCAATGATCGGCGATGGTTGATCCCTCCGCCGAGCGAAACGGCCCACTTCTGAAGGGCACGCCAGCCGGGAAGAGTTTTTCTCGTATCCAGGATACTGGCAGGGTAGTCGCGCACGGCCTGGCAGAACCGTTGCGTCAAGGTGGCGATCCCGGACAGGTGTTGAAGAAAGTTTAAGGCGACCCGCTCGGCCTTCAGGATGGAGCGCCCGTCGCCCTCGATCTGAAGGAGCGGCTCTCCATTCGTCGCTCGGTCGCCGTCGCCCTTGGAGACCGACAATCGCAGGGTCGGATCGACCATGAGAAAGGTCTGAACCGCTGCAGCCATTCCCGCCACGACCAACGGCTGTTGAGCGATGATCTTGGCTCGAGCCGGCACCGGAGATGAGAAGATCGACGCGGTCGTGGCGTCTCCCTGACCGAGATCTTCTTCGACCCCTTGGCGTACCGCGCGACGGATCTCTGCAGCAGGGAGCGTGGCCATCTGTCAGGCTGCGAGCATGGCGCGGAGCTGCTGTTCGCTGTGGGCCAGCAATGCGCAATCGCGGGACAGGGTCTGCACCCGTTCTTGATGTTCGGCAATCACTTCGGGCGGAGCTTTCGACACGAACTCGACGTTCTTCAATTTTCCGTCGACCCGTTGCAACTCCTTGTCAGTCTCCGCGATTTGTCTTGTCAGGCGCTCAATGGCTTTCTTGAGGTCGACGTCCTCGACGACTGCGATACCCACCGAGAGGCCTTCCGTGACGAGTCTCAGCAATCTTTCCGACGGCCAATCGCGCGGCGGACTCACTTCGGCGGTGCCGCGGTTAAGATGGGCCAGGTGTCGTTGTAACTGGTGGAGTTGGTTCTGTCTGTTTAGGTCGTCGTGTCCGACATGAAACGGAATCTGCTGCCCTGGGGGATAATTCAAGAGGACTCGGCCGGTACGGACGAGCCCCACCGTTTGTTCCAGCAACGAAAAGTGCTGTTCTGCATCAGGCGCGGGCCACGCCTGGTCTGGGATCGGATAGTTCTGCACGACGATACTGTCTCCGTGATGAGGGATCGTCTGCCAAATTTCTTCTGTGATGAACGGCATGAAGGGGTGCAGCAGTCGCATGGTCGTTTCCAGCGTTTCTACGAGAGTGTGCCTGGTGCTACCTCCATCCGGGTGCTCCGGTGTTTGCAGAACCGGTTTGATCAATTCCAGGTACCAGTCGCAGTACTCATGCCAGATGAATTGATAAAGGACTGTCGCCGCACGATCGAATCGGTATGATTCCAACTCCGCTGTGACGGTGCGGATGGTGTGGGCGAGGCGGCTTAAGATCCACCGGTCGGGGAGCGTCCGTTGGACCGGCGGGAGGACGGTGCGCGGTCCGTCGAGGTACATCAAGGCGAATCGCGCGGCATTCCAAATCTTATTGGCGAAATTGCGGTAGCCCTCGATCCGTTCTTCGGCTAGCTTGATATCGCGTCCCGGCGATGCCATCGAGGCCAAGGTGAACCGAAGGGCGTCGGTGCCGAATTGATTCATGACATGCAGCGGGTCGATTACATTGCCCTTGGATTTGCTCATCTTCTGGCCTTCTGCGTCGCGGACCAAGGCATGGATATAGACGTCTTTGAAGGGCACGTCTCCCATGAACTTAAGCCCCATCATGATCATGCGAGCTACCCAGAAGAACAGAATATCGAGGCCTGTAACAAGTACTGAAGTCGGATAGTACGTCTTGAGCTCCGGTGTCCGCTCAGGCCATCCTAAGGTCGAGAATGGCCACAGGGCAGAGGAGAACCAGGTGTCGAGCACGTCGGGGTCTTGAGTCAAATCGATGGTGCCACACTGAGGACATTTCTCTGGTTTTGACTTGGCAACAATGGGTTTCACATCGAGATCGATAAGTGGCCTATTGTCGTGTGTACTTCTGAGGAATCCTCCGTTGCACTGCTCGCAATACCATGCCGGGATTTGATGTCCCCACCAGATTTGACGAGAGATGCACCAGTCCTTGATGTCCCGCATCCACCCCATATAGTTATTTGTCCAAGAATTTGGAATGATCCGGATGCGGCCATCTTCGACAGCTTCGATCGCAGGCTCAGCGAGTGGCTTGATCTTTACAAACCATTGTATAGAGAGATAGGGTTCAACAACCGTTTTGCAGCGATAGCACTTGCCCAAGGCCATTTTATGGTCCTCGACATTTTTTAGTGCGCCATGCTCGGAAAGTAGTTGCTCAATCTTCGTGCGAGTTTTCTGAGTTGGCAGGCCGGCTAGGGCTCTCGCAATATCCGGTAGTGCTTTTGTGGCAAGACCAAGTTCGGTTTCATTGCGCATCTTGGCGTACGTATCAAGAATGCGAATTCGATTTAGTTTATGCCTCTCACCTGCTTCGAAGTCGTTGAAGTCGTGCGCGGGGGTAATTTTCACGGCGCCGGTGCCGAATTCCAGATCTACGAGAATCGAATCGCCTACGATCGGAATGTCACGCGTCGTCAGCGGCAGGCGGACCTTCTTGCCGATCAGATGGCGATACCGAGGATCGTCCGGATGGACAGCGACGGCCGTGTCTCCCAGCATCGTTTCCGGCCGGGTTGTGGCCACGATCAAACTGGTGTTTGGATCGTCCGCTAACGGATAGCAGAGGTAATAGAGTTTACCTTTCACATCCTCATGTTCAACTTCAATGTCAGAGAGGGCCGTCAGGCAGCGTGGACACCAATTGATGAGTCGCTCGCCACGGTAGATCAACCCGTCTTCATACAGACGTACGAAGACCTCGAGGACGGCCTTGGACAAGCCTTCGTCCATCGTAAATCGCAAACGGTCCCAGTCGCAGGATTCTCCCAGCTGCTTTTGTTGATTGACGATCGTGTTACCGGACGTCGATTTCCATTGCCAGACTCGGTCGACGAATCGTTCCCGTCCCAGCGACTCCCGTGACAGACCATCGGCCATTAACTGCTTTTCCACCACGTTCTGGGTGGCGATGCCGGCGTGATCGGTTCCGGGCAGCCAGAGGGTATTACGCCCCTGCATGCGCCGCCACCGAATCAGAATGTCTTGGAGCGAATGATTAAGCGCATGGCCGACATGGAGCGATCCTGTGACGTTCGGTGGGGGAATGACGATACTATACGGTTGGCCTGGTTGTTCCGGCGAGGCGTGGAAGTATCCGCGCGAGAGCCACTCACGCGACCATCGAGTTTCGACGGCTTTCGGGTCATAGGCTTTATCGAGTTGCAATGCAGCCATTCAAAAATGGTCCAAAAGTACGTTTGGCATCTTAGCATGTCTTTGTTGTTCAGAAAATGGCGTCACTCTCTTCTTGTGGCCGTATGAGGCTTGTGCTATACAGTCGCCCACGAAGAGATCATCAAACACATCCAGTAGGAGGATCATGGCACGAGGTCGTGAGAAGGATCGAAAAACGCGAAAGAAACACCGGAAAAATGTTAAGCGGAGGAAAGCCCTGGCCAAGGCTCGACGAGGGAAGCGGGGCAAGAAAAGTTAGATCTGACGGGGATGTGACGCTTCTTCAGTTTCGATCAGACGTTTGAGTTCCGCCTTGATGTGCTCCTCCGCGACATCGGGCACGATTCGCTGAACGGCCTGTTCGACGGTTTGTCCGACTGTGGCCCTCACCAAGTCGTCCGCCAGGAGCGAGGCCTGCTTCAGTACCGCACGTTGAAGTTCATCTTTGACCAGCTGATCGACCGTTCCTACCTGTTCCCGCACGACTGCGGGTAAGTATTGATGGATCCTGGATTCGACCTGATCCTTGACCAGTCGATCGACGCTTTCTCCGATGGCAGCTTTAGCCACATCGGACACGGTTTGCCGGATGATCGGCTCGCTGGCCTCGAGTTCTTTTCTGATGAGAGCGGGCAATGCCTGAGAGATCAGAGGATGAATGATCGTTGTGAGATATTCCTGAGAGAGGATACTCCCGAGCTGTGCTTGCAACTCTTTCTGAACGGTTGGTCGGACATGGGTCGCCAGTTTCTCGTCGATCACGCGAGGAAGCAGCTCGGCAAGACTCTGCTGGCTTCGTGTGGTCATCGATTGCAAGAGTTGGTCGAAGAGACCCTTCATGGCATCTTCGGGGGCCGCAGGGGCGAACGGTGGTGTCAGTGATGTACTGGATGAGCTGGAAGGTTGGTCCATAAGTTCCTCGTGGCCGTCGCCACTCGCCAAGTGTTCGATCGCCGCATCATCGTCGGAGTCGGTTGAAGTCGAAGTCGGCGGCCAGACGCGCCGTTTCAGGCCCTTGCCGTTTGCGGAACCAGCCTGGTTCTGTTGAAGAGATTTAAGCACGCCGAGCAAATCCTCGGATTGAAACGGTTTCTTCAGGAATGCCTTGACACCCAATGTGCGGAGGTGATTTTCGTCCGGACGATCAGCCGGATTCACCAACGAAACGAGATAGGTTTCCGTCAGATTATCCAGCTTGTTGATCTCCTTGCAAAACCCTGAAAAAGTCATGTTGTCGAGATGATAATCCGCGATGATCAGCGATGGCGAACTTCGCCGAGCGGCCTCAAGGGCGGCTGGTCCGTCTTGAAACCCAACGACCTCAAACCCTTCCGGGGTTGAGATCTGTTCCACCATCCGTCTCACCGCAGGGCTGCTGTCCACAACAAAGATCGGCGAAGCCATGAAAAACGCTCCCCACTTTTTAGTTTCTTCGAAGCTAGCAAGGGGGGTATGCTTTGTCAAGAAAACCGTCGATAGGTGATTGGATTCAGGCTGTATTTGGGCACGCGCCTGTTTGCCGAATGAGATCAGGTAAGCCATCATGAGTTCATCGATTCGGGTCGTGTTTTTCGATGCAGCCGATACTCTCTTTCACGTGCACGGATCAGTCGCTGAGATCTATCTTCGACATGCAGTTGAATTCGGCTTTCCACAGAAACCAGACTCGTTGACAGCGATCAAACAAGCGTTCAGCCGAGCGTTCCGCGAAGCCCCGCCGCCGGTCTTTGCTGCAGTTGACCCGGCCCGAATCAAACAGAGTGAACGGCTGTGGTGGTTCGATGTCGTTCATCACGTCTTCTATCGTGTGGGCATGTTCGAGCGATTTGACGAATTCTTCGATCAAGTGTTTCGTGTGTTTGAGGACCATCGATCATGGCGTTTGTTTCCTGAAACCGCTTCCACCTTGACTCGGCTCAAAGCGCGGGGTCTGGAGCTGGGGATCATCTCGAATTTCGATTCCCGCCTATTTCCGGTGATGCGTGGACTCGGGATTGCCGATGTATTCGACACGGTGACCATCTCGAGTTTGGCCCAAGCCGCGAAACCGGCTCCCCAAATCTTTCAAGTCGCGCTGGAACAGCATGCCGTCGATCCGGAAGAGGCCTTGCATATCGGCGATAGTCTGCGAGACGACGTGGAAGGGGCGAGGAAAGCCGGGCTTCACGCCGTTCTGTTGGACCGTGACGGAAGACCCTACGGAGTGGGGGTTCGGGCCATAAAGAGCTTGGAAGAGTTGTTCCCGCTTTTAGATTGGGTCGAGGAGTAACGGCACGAGATCTTTCGCACGGCCCTGCAATGACACGTCGATCAGCGCCGATTGCGGGGTGGGATCGAGGTTGATTTCGCCGACGAATGCACCGGCCTCTTTGGCCACGGATGCAAATCCTGCAGCCGGATAGACCACGCCGGATGTGCCGATGACGAGCAAGATGTCGCAGCGCTTGAGTGCCTTGGAACAGCAGTCGAGATCCTCGGCAAACAAGGATTCTCCGAACCAGACGATATGGGGCCGAAGCAGCGACCCGCAACGGGGACAGGACGGGAGGATGGAAATCGGCACATCGCGGTTGTTTTCCACCGCGCGACAGCCGGTGCAGCGAACTTTCCAAATGTTGCCATGAATCTCAGAGAGCTTCTGTGAGCCGGCGTCTCGATGCAGCCCGTCCACATTCTGAGTAATCAGCCAAAAGTCCGGAGAGCGGCGCTCCAGTTCAGCGATGGCTTTGTGCGCATCATTCGGCTGTTTTGTGGCGATCAGTTCACGCCGCCAGTTATACCATTCCCAGACCAGCCGAGGATCCCGCTCGAAGGCTGCGGGCGTCGCTAGGTCCTCCGCGCGAAAGTTTTTCCACAAGCCCTCCGCGCCGCGAAACGTCGGCACACCGCTGTCGGCCGAGATCCCTGCGCCGGTTAGCACAGTGATGCTCCTCGCAACGGCGAGTCGATGTTTCACAATCCCAAGATCGGAACCGGTCGCCAAGATGTTTCGGGTCTCCCAGAGCGGCTGCGTCGCCGCGCAATCGCATGCTATAGTACGCTCCTTTCGTACGCAACCATGAGGATGAGAACATGAAACAGATCTTGATGGTCGGCGCCGGTTCAGTCGGAGGGTTCTTCGGGGCACATCTAGCGAAGAATAATCCTAATATCTCTTTTCTTCTCAGGCCAAAGACGCTCGAAGCAGTCAAGGGGAAGGGGCTGACGATTCGTAGTGCCGGTGGTTCGTTCACCATCCGACCACCGGTTGCATCCGATGCTCGAGAACTCCCGAAGCCAGACCTCATTGTTCTTGGAGTGAAAGCGTACGATCTCGATGAGGTGATGGACCAAATCGAACCCGTACTCACCGATAAGACGGTGATTCTGACGTTGCAGAACGGCATCGATACCGAAGACCGGCTCATCGCCCGAATCAATCGTGATTGTGTCGTGGGCGGCATCGCCTACATCTATTCAAAGATCGCCGTGCCCGGCGTCATCGACCATTATAAGAAAGGGGCGGTCGCGATCGGTGAACTGATGGGGCATGAAAGTGAACGGCTCCTCGCCATCCGAGACCTGTTTACCGCAGCGGGCATTCCGTGCCACCTCTCCAAAGACATTCGTCGCGCCAAATGGGAGAAGATGTGTTGGAACTGCGTGTTCAATCCCATCACCGTGTTGATCGACGACCATGTAGCCAAAGCGCTCGATCATCCGGAGATGACGAGCGTAATCCGGCAAATCGTCGGAGAGGTGGCGGCGGTTTCGGCCGCCATGAAAGTACCGCTGCCATTGGATATGCCAGAACGAGTCGTGAAAGCGACGCAGGAGATTCGCGATATTCACACCTCTATGTATGACGATTGGAAGGCTGGGCGGCGGACGGAAATCGATTACCTCAACGGCTTCATCGTAAAGAAGGGGCGTGAGCTTGGGATTCCGACTCCGGTGAATGAAGCGCTGACAGCGATGATCAAGACGATCACGGAGAAGGAACAGACCGGCCTAGGCCGGGTCCGGATCGAAGGCGCCGTCGTTCAGCCGATCTCATTCGACCGCGCGGCCATCGCGGCCTTACCGGAAGAGCATCAACTCGATGTTGCGACTGTGATGCCGGGCATGAATGGACGGGGAGTTCGGCTGAAGGGGCTGCTCGATGTTCCGGCATTGGCCATTGATGCGGATCATGTTGCTTTTCATGCAGCGGATGGGAAGTACTCGGCCTGTCTCACGCTGCAACAGGCGAAAGAGTACGGAGTGCTTGTGTATGAACTGGATGGAGCTTCCTTGCCGCACACGAAGGGAGGCCCATTTCGCCTGGTGACGCCGGGACTGGGGGATCTCTGCGCCAATGTGAAAGGCGTCGCACGAATTGAAATCACCAAAGGGCCAGGACGCGACACGAGGCAAACGACCTGTCCTCCAACGAGCTGAGGTGGTTGACGAAGCATGCTCATGTTCAGAGCGGTGGGACCAGATTTCTATCGCGATCGTTGTCTGTTGTATATGGTGAAGGTTGATGATGCCCTCTGAGGTGGCTCGCATTGTGGCCCTTGGTGCCAGCAACCTCACCCGTGGTTTCCAGACCATCGTCTCGGCAGCTCGAGCAGTATGGGGACCGGATGTCGAGGTGTTGGCGGCGCTCGGTCATGGTCGATCATATGGCTCTCCGAGCAGATTTCTTTTTCGTACGTTGCCCAGTATTCTCAAATCAGGTCTGTGGGCTGAGCTGGAGCGTCGACATCCGATGGCTACCAGGGGGCTTGTGACGGATGTCGGCAATGACATCTTGTATGGCTTCTCGGTTGAGCGAACGCTTGAGTGGGTTGAGGAGGCGCTCATTCGTTTAAGGGCTGTGACGAACGACATTGTGCTCACTGATTTACCGCTTGCCAGCGTGTATCGCCTTTCGAACATCAAGTTTCTGGCGTTTCGGTCGATTCTCGTGCCGTCCTGTCGGCTTACTCTCGGACAAGTCATCGAGAGAGCGGAAAGTGTGAATGATGGGTTGGTCAGGTTGTCGGCTGCATATGGCACTAAGTTCTTTCGGCTTGACCCAACCTGGTATGGGTTTGATCCCATCCATATGCGTTCTTCTCAATGGCGTCGAGCTTGGCAGAGGATTCTGGGAGAGCAGTTTCTGGAACCGTTTGGTAGTGGATCAATGGTAGAGAGCCTGCGGCTGTATGTGATGCGTCCTGAGCGCCGCTGGATATTCGGCATTGAACAGGTGACTCCGCAGTCTGGTGTCGTGCTCCGATCTGGTGGGCAGGTGTGGTTGTATTGATCGGTTGTGGAGCTATGACTCGACGGAGTTCTGTTGTGAGTTGGAGCAAGATTGCATAGGGGAGGGTGAATTGTCCGATTCAACGTTTCACTATTCCATCCTAGTCAAACGGGCGATCACGGGCCTGATTCTCGGAGGTCTAGCCGGAGCGATCCAAGTCTGGTTTTTCAAGCGCGACCTCATGCATCTCTGGGCGTCGGCTGCCGCCGGGGTCGTGTATATGACTGCATGGGTGTTGTTCACCGACTATCTGAAGCTAGCAGGTGGGAAGACTCTCCTCGGAGCTGTTGCCGGCGTTCTCGCTGCCGTCGTGTGGTGGTCGATCGCGACTCGAGCCACAGATACCTTTATCCTTGCGGCGGTCGCCGGGGTCTGTTTTGGTGCGGCCTATGCGTGGTCTGAGTCTCGGAAGGGGCCGTGATCTTGTGCCAATTATTGAAAAGGCTACTTCTCAGTAGCCGGTCTCACCGAATGACCTGAATCTGCCGCCATCGCTCCGATTGATACCGCCACAGCAACAGCCCCATCCGCACAGTCCAGTCCGCGATCATCGCTGCCCAGATGTAGAAGACGGATTGGCGTGCCCAGAGGGCGACCGCTAAGGCCAACGGTACGCGAACGCCCCACATGCCGATCATCGTGGCACCCATGATGAAGCGTGTGTCGCCGGCGCCCCGCAGCGATCCAGCCAGGACCATGGTGAGAGCCAGCGGGACTTGCAACAAGGCGACGATTCTTAAGAACATCGTTCCGAGTTCGATCACAGCTTCGTCGGCCGTGAAAGCACGAAGCAACGTATAGGGGAAGAAGAAGAAGAGGATACCCATTCCGGTCATGATCACAATCGCCAGCCGGTTGGCCTCCCAGTTTTCGAGTTTCGCTCTGGTATACTTGCCGGCTCCGATGCTTTGCCCCACCATGGTGGCGGCGGCAATGGCGAGTCCATAGCCGGGCAGGAAGGACAAAGATTCAATCGATAGCCCGACTTGATGCGCGGCATAGGCCACGGTGCCATAGAGGAGGACGAGTTTGGTGTAGATAAAGATGCCGGCCTGTTGAACGATGCGTTCACCGGACACCGACGCTCCCACCTGCCAGATCGATCGAATCAAGTCCAGGCGCAGCGTGGACGACTCTTTTAGAATGGGGCGACAACGCAGCAAGAGATAGAGCATCCCGGTCGCTTCGGCGAGTCCGACGGCAATGGCCGCTCCCTTGAGACCCAAATGAGGAGCTCCCCATCGTCCATAGATGAGAGGGTAGGCGAGGAGTACATGGAGAAGGTTGACACCGATCAGACCGTACATGGGGGTCTTCGTGTCGCCTGTGCCTTGGAGGATGGACGACAAGACTTGGATGAGTACGGTACAGGGAATCACCAGGAAGATGAGTGTCGAATAGGGGAGGGCGAGCTCAATGACGGTGGATTCCGCTCCGAGTTGCTGCATGACGAACCGATTGCCGGCTATGCCAAGGCCGGCCAACACGAGGGATAAGCCGATTGAAAGCCATAAGAAGTGATGGGCCGCTTCTCCTGCGTCTTGTCGGCGCCGCGCCCCCCATAACTGGGCAACGATCACATTCGTCCCAACCGAAATTCCGGAGACCAGGGTCGTGGCGACGAAGGCCAGCAGTTGACCCAGGCCGACCGCGGCGATTGACGTGGCACCCAGCCCGCCGACCAAGAAGATGGCGACAATGCCCTCAGCCCGTTGGAGCAGCGTGGTGAGCGTGACGGGGAGTGCCAAGATCATCACGGACCGTCTGATCTGGGTGACACCGTTGCCCATGGGGCGCTATCCTAACAGAGTTCCGTATCACGCCATGTGAGAAATCGTTGATGGTATCGTGAAGAGTATGACTATGGCCGACGTTCACAACGGATCTCCCACGACATTCGCACCACCCCGCTTGTCGAAATCGAAATTTCTCTCGGGAGTGCAATGTCATAAGCGGCTCTATCTGGAGATTCATCAGCCCACATTGGCAACCCCGCCGGATGCGTCGACGCAGGCGATCTTGGACATGGGTACCGAGATCGGCATCCTCGCACAGCAGCGCTTTCAAGGTGGTGTGCTGGTCAAGTCGGGATTCCGTCAACGAGAGGCCGCGATCGCAGAGACCGCTGTCTTACTTCAAGATCCCATGATCCCCGCCATCTTCGAAGGAGCATTCGAGCATGACGGAGTTCTTGTGCGCGTCGATATTTTAGAGCGCGTACAGAATGGTGAAGGGGGATCGTCGTCCTGGCGTTTGATCGAGGTGAAGTCATCAACCAGGGTGAAAGATGTCCACCTTGATGACCTATCCATACAAAACCACGTCGTGCAAGGGGCCGGGTTGAGGCTTGATGCGACCTGTCTGATGCATATCGACACGGGGTATCTCTACCAAGGTGGGGAGGTTGATCTGCAGGCGCTCTTCTCGATTGAAGACGTATCGGACGCTGTGACAGATCGTCGAGGGCGGCTACCGGAACGATTGGCCGCCATGAAATCCCTTTTGTTGAAGTCGCAGGCCCCGATGATCGAGCCCGATCAGCATTGTCACACGCCCTACGAATGTCCCTTCTGGGCTCATTGCACGAAGGACAAACCGCAGCGCTGGATCTATCATCTGCCGGGCAAGAAAGAGATTGTCAGTCAGCTTGTCCGACAGGGCATCATGACGATCGACGAAATTCCGGATGACACAAGGCTGTCGGATGTACAAAGAAAGGTCAAAGACAACGTCGAATGGATGTCGTCGGAATTGGGTCAGATACTTCGTTCTGTACGCTATCCCATACACCATCTCGATGCCGAAACCGTCATGTTGGCACTGCCGCGGTTTCCCTCTACAAGGCCCTATCAGTCTCTTCCGGTGCAGTGGTCCAATCACATTGAACTTGAATCTGGTGAGGTGCTGCACCAGGAGTTTCTTCATGGTGAGGCATCGGACCCTCGCAGGCGTTGGGTTGAGGCTCTTATCGAATCGCTCGGTGAGACCGGGAGCATTGTGGTCTACTCAGCCTATGAGGAAACGCTCATTCGCCAGTTGGCGGAGACGTTTCCGGAGTTCAACTCGGCGTTTAAAGCGATTGTGAAGCGGTTGTGGGATCTGCTCCCCGTTATCAAGAGTCACTACTATCATCCCGCCTTTAATGGATCGTATTCGATTAAGTCTGTATTGCCGGCAGTGGTGCCATCGCTGGGGTATGGCGATCTCACGATTCAAGAGGGAGGGCATGCGGCGGCTGAATACTACCGGATGGTCTTTCTCGAAAGCGATTGGGTGGAACGAGATTCTATACGGGAGGCGCTGTTACGGTATTGTGCACGAGATACGTTAGCGATGGTGGAACTGCGGAGAGTGTTGGAGAAGAAGGTGAGAGAAGTCGGGTCTTAACGAAGCACCAGAGGCATCTATCCGCCCGCAAGAATTACGATACGGCGATAAGATGGGAGGAGGTGACCAGGGTACTGAGGAAACACTGGAGGTGTTTATCCCGTCGCTAAGAGTATATTTAGGGGGCTCCGGGTCGAGCAAGATCTGTATGGCGGAGAGGGTGGGCATTCGAAGTCGCATTCGCCGGGGCGCTCACGCTCATAGTGAGGGGGCCAGTCCCCTCGTATGCTCCCCACGCGGAAGACCAACATTAAAGGTGCTTATCCGCCGGCGACAATGAAGAGAGGCTGCGCCTGATGAGCCGGCGGTACACACGAAGTGCTGTATGGCGGAGAGGGTGGGATTCGAACCCACGGTCGAGTTACCCCGACAGCAGTTTTCGAGACTGCCCGATTCGGCCGCTCTCGCACCTCTCCGTTATGGCAGATCGTCGGCTGGTTTGACTATCGAGCAGGTGAGGAGAACGTGCTCGATGGGTGTGCCGAGCTTACCGTGGCGGGCTCTGTTTTGCAATGGCTTCGATGAAGGGTGTGCGTTCCCGTGTTGTTGATGATGGGCACCGATGCTATGAGTGACAACACCGCAGGAAGCTGGTCTTGAATCCCAAACTCCGCTCGATCTTTCGAAGGTCGTCGATCCGGGTTTTCGTACTGGGGTGGGGCGGGGTGAACAGTTTGCAGCAATCTTGGTCAGGCTCAATGGATATCTCATAGGTTTGGATCTGCTTGGCCTCGTCGATGATCTCCCGCTTATCCATTCCGATGAGCGGTCGGAGGATCGGGAGCTCGGCAGCTTCCTCAACGACGGTCAGATTCTCAGGAGTCTGCGACGCAACCTGCCCGAGGCTATCTCCCGTGACCAATCCCCAACATTGTTCCTTCCGCGCGAGTTCTTCCGCGATGCGAAGCATCATCCGCCGGTAGAGAACGACGCGAAACGGTGGTGGTGTACTCAGCACGATCTCGCGCTGGATTTCTCCGAAAGGAATGACGTAGAGGCGCGAAGCATATTGATACGCGGTGAGGTTGTGGACCAGCTCCCGCACCTTGTCCTCAGATGCACGACTGACCAAAGGGCGGCCGGAAAAATGAACAAAGGAGGCATGGCAGCCGCGTTTGATCATGCGGTAGGCGGCAACCGGTGAATCGATGCCTCCCGAGATAAGGCAGGCGACCTTTCCACTGACCCCGACCGGCATCCCACCAGGTCCCTCGATTTTTTCCGTCGTGCAATAGGCTTCCCTCGAAAGCAGCTCGATATAAATGGTGACGTCTGGGCTCTTGAGGTTGACTGTCTTGCCGGTTCGTTCGCAGATTGTTGCACCGACGGCTTTTTCGATATCCATCGACGTCAGCGCCAATCGCTTATCGGCTCGTTTTGCCGTGACTCGAAAGGTCGTGCATGACTTTGCATTGATTTCTTCAACGGCGGCCGCAGCGAGCGCAGCCAGGTCGGGGTTCGCTACCTGCAGCGGAATCACGCGACTCAGCGAGAAGTTTGCGATGCCACACACACGAACGAGCCGATCTCGAACGACATCCGCGTTCGCATCCGCGGGGAGATCAATGCGGATCCGGCTGTGGAGGTTCTGGACCTGTCGAACACCTAAATCCTTGAGGGCTGTCCGAATGTTCTGAATGAGGCATTGCTCGAAGTAATCGCGATTGCGGCCTTTGAGGGCGAGTTCATGGTAATGGGCGATGGCACAGCGCATCAGAATGCCGTAAAAGGTGAAAGTTTCTTATGTGGCTCGTTCACTGCACCAACCTTTCACGTTTCACGCGATTCAAGGAACCTCTCAGCATCGATCGCAGCCATGCAGCCGGATCCGGCGGCTGTCACGGCCTGACGATATTTTGAATCTTGTACATCTCCGGCAGCAAATACGCCGGGGACATTGGTGGTTGTTCCGTGATTGATTATGAGATAGCCAGCGTCGTTCATCTTCAGCTGGCTGACGAAGAGGGAGGTGTTTGGGCGGTGGCCGATCGCCAGAAAGAACCCGGCGCATGGCAAATCCCAGACTTTTCCGGTGATGACATTTCTGATGCGGACACCGGTCACGACATCCTGTCCAAGAATATCTTCGACGACGCTATTCCAGACAAAGGTAATTTTTTCATTCTTCATGGCCCGGTCTTGCATGATTTTGGATGCCCGAAGCTTGTCACGACGGTGAATGATCGAGACTTTGGTGGCGAACTTGGTGAGGAACGTCGCTTCTTCCATCGCACTGTCTCCGCCGCCTACGACAACGAGCTCTTTGCCTTTAAAGAAAAACCCATCGCAAGTCGCGCAGCTCGAGACGCCATGGCCCCATAATCGGTTTTCGTTTGTGAGACCGAGTGTGATCGGAGAGGCGCCGGTCGCGATGATCAACGTCTTGGTTTCAAGGGTTTCTTCGCCATCCACAATGACTTGAAAAGGCCGAGTCTTGAGATCGACAGACGTGACGTCTCCGGTTTTGAAGACTGTTCCGAACCGCTCTGCTTGAGAGCGCATCTCTTTCATTAGCTCCGGCCCCATGATGCCCTTTGCGAAACCAGGATAGTTTTCGACTTCTGTGGTGGTTGTAAGTTGGCCACCGGATTGCCATCCTTCAATGAGAAGCGGAGAGAGGTTGGCCCGCGCGGCATAGATGGCGGCAGTGAGACCGGCTGGACCGGAGCCGATGATCACGAGGTTATGCATGG
>JARFPM010000050.1 GCA_030444405.1 Nitrospira sp. | reverse complement strand
GGTAAAATCGTGTGAGTTGATAGAAGTTTCTGGTTGGCGAGGGTACTGGGTCATCAGTCAATCGTCAATGGTCATGGGGGCGGATGACCAATGACTGATCTTAGACGATCTTCACACCGGCCGGCCGTTCGATCAGCTCGATCTCATAGCCGTCTGGCGCATCAATGAAGATGAATCGACTGCCGGAAGAGGTTGTGGTGGGGCCATCGGTGATCTTGACCCCCTGGGCATTGAGCAAGGCGATCGTTTCGTCGAGGCTTTCGACTTGAAAGGCCAGATGGACGAGATCTTCCTGAACTTTCACCTGGCCACTTGGAGGGAAACTGGTCAATTCAATCAGTTCGTCGCTGTTGATAACCTCAAGGCCCAAGACGGTCGTGTAAAACCGGATGGTCTCATCCAAATCGCTGACCCGCATGCGGGTGTGGAGAAGCTTTTTGACGCGCAAATCAGTCATTGGTCAATGATCAACGGTCATTGGAACAGAGAATATGCCCTCATCATACCCGTGAAGAGTGACCAAAAACTATTGACCTTTTCGTCTCGCCGGTCCCGCTGTCTTCCGCAACAACAGCTCCGCGCTGCCGGGGATCAGAAAGTTGGGCATGGGGCCGATTTCCTGATAGCCGTGTTTCTGGTAGAAGGCCCTCGCGGGTTTGTTGAAATCCGACACACAGGCAAAAAGGTTTCTGGTCCTCTTAAAGACGAGTTCCTCGATGTGCCGTAACAGCTGACCGCCGATTCCCTTTTGACGAGCCCATACCGCCACTCCCAAGAGCTCCAGATAGTCGCCCAAGAGAAACTTCTGTTTCACGATGGCGACGCCTGCCACTCGCCCATCGAGGAGGGCGACGTAGCTATCTCGCCCCTGCGGAGTCGGACAAAAGATGCTGCTCCAATCGTCCGCCGAGTAACCGAGTCTTCTCCAAGGATCGGATTCACCGAGCAGTTGGACGACGGTCTCGCGATCGTCTGGATCCATCTTTCTGATAACCGGGTCAGTCATGGGCTCGGGGAGTACAGTTCAATAGGTCGCTGACGGTCATGGGTTGGAGTCCTTTCCGGGGCAGGATGTCCGATGTGAGTTGTTCGATCACCTGCCGGGTTTGCTTGCCTTTGCCGTTGGCGTGGAAGACGATGATGCTCCCTGGTTTGGCACGCGTGGTGACTCTGGTGAGAATCTGCTGGGCAGAGAGTGTGGGGTCCGGATCGCCCGATTCGATATTCCATTGGATGAAACGAAGCCCGAGCATGTTCACCACGGCGACGGTCACGTCGTTGTATTCTCCATACGGCGGCCGAAACAACGTCGCCTCGCGGGCATAGTATTCCTGCAGCATTCTGACGGGGCCAAGGATCTCCGTGCGCTGTTCGTCGGCATCATGCATGGGAAGGTGGGCATGCACCTCACCATGCGTTCCCACTTCGAAAAATCCAATGCCTAACAAATGCTCCACTTCCGGTTCATGTTTTGCCATCCACTTGCCGGACATGAAGAATGTGGCCGGGATATGGTGCTTGATCAGATAGTCCATCAAGGGCTGGTCGTACCCGGACCCCTTCCGCACGGGACAGAGATCGAACGTCAATGCCACGCCCGGGCATGTTGGTGGGCCGGATTTGATAACTTGAGCAACCCCGTCTACAGGGACGAATGGCCCAGGGGCCGCTGCTAACAAGCCGAGCACCAGACGTAGGAGAAACTGTCGTCGCATGAGGGCTAGTATACCTGAACCGGTGGAGAAGAATTGACCCCTTACGTTTCGGCTGTTACGGTGTGATTCATGAATATGCCTTCCTGGGAAATCGGCCGAGCGTTGGGAATTCCGATCCGCGTCCATGCCTCATGGTTTCTGGTCTTTCTTTTGGTAACCTGGTCTCTCTCGACTGGATATCTGCCGGAAAGTTTGCCTGGGCTCACCCCCGAACGTTATTGGGCAATGGGCGGCATTGCAGCCGTGCTGTTATTCCTCTCCGTACTCTTACATGAGCTCGGCCATTCCTACGTCGCGTTGTACTACCGCATCCCGATTGAGAAGATCACGTTGTTTCTATTCGGCGGTGTGGCTCACATGCGCAAGGAAGCCCCGACGCCTCGTGCGGAATTCCTCATTGCGTTGGCCGGCCCGGCGGTAAGTTTTGTGATCGGTGGTCTCTGTTTTGTCTTTGTGGAGCTGGCCGAGGCGATTCAACGGCAACATGGCCTCCAGGGGTTGATCATGCTCGGAGCCTTGCTGGGTTTCGTCAATATGCAACTCGGGCTCTTCAACCTGATTCCTGGTTTTCCGTTAGACGGTGGGCGGGTTTTGCGTGCGGGATTGTGGGCATGGGGAAACGATTTCTATCGGGCTACCAAACAAGCCGCAGGGGTCGGCCTCGCATTTGGATTGATGCTCGGACTGGTCGGGCTTGTCGTGATGTACGGAACCGTGAGGGGCGAATTGCCTGCCTCAATGGCATCCAACGGCGGATGGATCCTCGTCATCGGCATGTTTCTCTTCGCCACGGCATTGGCGAGTCGTCGTCAAGCCGTCATACGTCAGTCACTGGCGACGGTCCCTATTCGGGATTTGATGGTGACGACGGTCATTTCGATTCCGTGGCAGTGCACGCTGGATGAGGCGGTGAACCGGTATTTCCAGTCCTACGGCTACGGCGGATTTCCGGTGTTGGAGGATGGGCGACTGGTGGGACTCATCACCGTGTTCGAGATTCAAAACGTGCCGTCGTCGCTCTGGCCCTGGCGCCGGGTCGAACAGGTCATGCGCTCACGTTCGGAATCTTTGGTGATTGAGCCGGACATTCCTGTGATTCATGCTATGGAGCGTATGGCCCGTGAAAGATGGGATCGCTTAGTCGTCATGCAGGACGGGGAAATTGTCGGACTCGTCACCCATTCAGCCATCGTGCATTTTTTGCAGCTACGTGGCTCTTCCGCCCGCTAACGACCCGCACTCGCCGTCTGTCATTCGCTCCAACTTCTAGACTAAAGCCTATCGGCCGGCCGCTTAGGCGACGAGCGGGTGAGCCGTTGGAGTTTGTGGGCGATGATGCCGCCGAACAGTAAGAGGACAGAAGAGTAATAGACCCACAGCAGCAAGAGGACGACTTCCAGCAACGATCCATAGAGCCGAGCGTAGACCGTCGCATAGTCGCTATAGTTGATAAACAACAACTTGGCCGAGACCCAGAGTACGGCGAAGGTCAGGGCTCCGGCCATGGCGGCTCGCCACCGTGGACGGCGGCGAGGAACAAGGCGGTATAACAGGCTGACTGACAGGAATGAGAGGGTAAAAGGCAAAGTGTAAGTCAGATGAAAATCATGGGCAGCCAGTGCCACGAGATCGAGCCCCCAGAGCCTGGGTGCGTAGGCGGTTAAAAAGGTGATGGTTTGTGTGCCGACATAAGCAATGAGCAACAGAAGTCCGGTAGATCCGACCAGCGCGAGGGAGATAGCGGTGGAAATCAGCGGATGGCGCTGGTGCATACTTTCGAAGACCACGTTGAGCGTATAGTCCAACTCATAAAAGACGAGCCCACCGAACCAGAAGAACGACAGAAATACAAGCCAGCGCACACTTTCCAACACGCTGATCCGATGAAGTTCCTCAGCCAGCCGTTCGCCCAATGACGGCAAAAATCCCTTGAGGAAGCTCAGCATAAACTGTTCGCCGATGACCTCCTGGCTGACGAAGAAGCTCACCCCGTACAGGAGGAGAAACGCGAGTGGAAAGAGCGAGAGCAGCGAGAAAAAAGCCAAAGATGCCGCGAGGCTGGCACAGCCCTGCCGTAAGAATGCATTCAAGACATCAAGAAGGAAGCGGAGGACATTCATGAGGTCTCACATGCGAGTCATTGGCGCAATATGAGCGATGCGAGAGCAAAGCTGGAAGGCTATTGCAGCGGTTTCATCTTAATGTCAATACGGCTTGCATGGCGAGGTTCACAAGTGGATTGGGGTAAATCCCAAAGATCACCACCCCAGCCACCGCGCAGGCCAGCACGATGGAGAACGTCGGCGACATGACCAATCGGGGAGCGACGCCCATGGCCTCATCCGGTTCACGCATATACATCACCATCACGAGCCGGAGGTAGAAATAGGCCGACACAGCGGCAAAAACCAGCGCGATAACCGCCAACCATGTCATGCCGGCTTCCACTGCGGACATGAAGACGTAAAATTTCCCAATGAACCCTGCGGTCGGAGGAATGCCTGCCAACGACACCATGAAGAGCAACATAAGCAACGCCGCTACGGGATGGCGTTTGGACAAACCGGTGAAGTCCTCGATCTCTTCTCCTTCAATCCCGTCTTTGCGAAGCATGGCGACAATAGCGAACGCGCCGAAGGTCATGAATGTGTAAAGCGCGAGATAGAGCAGCACGCTTGCGACACCGGATGAGCTGCCGAGTCGTCCGGCTGCCACCACGCCGATCAAGGCATAGCCGGCGTGAGCAATGCTCGAGTACGCCAGCATGCGTTTGATATTCGTCTGCACTAAGGCAACGACATTTCCCAACACCAGGGTGGCGAGGCAGAGCAGCAGGAAGATCGCCGACCAGTTGGCCTTCAAGCCTCCCAATCCCTCGATGAACACGCGGAGGAACGCGCCGAAGCTGGCAGCTTTTGATGCGACTGCCATGAACGCGGTGACCGAGGTCGGGGCGCCTTGATAGACGTCCGGTGTCCACATGTGAAACGGCACCACGGCGAGTTTGAACCCGAATCCAACCGCGAGCAGGATCGTCGCAAACAACAGTAGCGGGTCGTCCAGACTCTGCCCGGCGATCGCTGTGGCAATTGCCGGAAGCCTGGTGCTTCCGGTGGCGCCGTAGAGGAGTGAGATACCGTACAAGAGAATGCCGGACGAAAACGCGCCCAGTACAAAGTATTTGGCCGAGGCTTCGAGCGAACGAGGTTCCGATCGTTTTAGGCCTACCATCACGTACAGCGGGAGGGACATGAGTTCAGTCCCAAGATAGATCGTCAGTAAGTCAGCTGCCGATACCATCACCATCATCCCTGAGAGCGCGAGCAGGACAAAGCCATAGTATTCACCGAGGTACAGCCGCTCTTCTTTGAGGTACGAATGCGAAAGGAGAATGGTGAGGCCGGTGACGAAGTAGAGCAGCAGTTTCCAAAATGCTCCATAGGCGTCGATGATGACCAGTCCACTAAAGGCCTCAGCATGAGCCCCCATCTGCGAAGCTGTCAGCCCCATGCAAATGGCGATTGTTCCCAGGCTCAACCATACCAGCCCATCCTTGTCGGATGGGCGCAGCACCGGATCGAGCACAAGCACGATGCAGGCAGCGGTGATGACCAACAGCTCCGGCAAAATGAGGAACAGGTCACCAACGGAGAAGGTCATGGCTGATGCACCTCCGCCGGATTGGACATGAGGCGTGATCGGTCGCTTGTGCCTCGATTGGGCATGAAGCTGGTTGCCGAATCGATGACTGCTAGAGACGAAGCAGGCGAATCGAGCTGACTCACGGCTGAAGGTTCCTCTGGAGTCGATGGCAAGACGCGCGCAATGACCTTCTCGACGCTTGGGTGCATGCGAGTCAGGATGGGGTTAGGGAACAACCCGATCACAAAGATCAACACGACGAGGGGAACCAGTGTGACCATCTCACGCAGGTTGAGATCGCGAAGCTTCGGAAGCATATGCGGGTTGGGGACGCCGAAGGCGACGCGTTGAACCATCCAGAGTAAGTAGGCGGCGGCGAGAATGATTCCCAACGAGGCAAGGGCCGTGGCGATCTTGCTCCAGAGAAAGGTGCCTGCAAGAACCATAAACTCCCCGACGAAACTGTTTGTGCCGGGAAGTCCCAATGAAGACAAGGCAAAAATGACCAGAAACGTCGCATATCGCGGCATCGGCTTGGTCAACCCAATGTTGTCGGCGATCTGTCGGCTGTGGGTGCGTTCGTAAATCAGCCCCACGCAGAGAAAGAGCCCGCCGGTGGTGATGCCGTGATTCACCATCTGCATCACGGCGCCCTCGATTCCTTGAATATTAAACATGAACAGGCCGAGCGTGACGAACCCCATGTGGCTCACACTCGAATAGGCAATGAGCTTTTTAAGGTCGGCCTGGGCCAGTGCCATGTACGCTCCATAGATGATGGCGATGATCGAAAGGATCACCATCAACGGCGTAAACGCTTGAGAGGCGTCCGGCAACATCGGCAAACTGAAACGCAAGAAGCCATAGGTGCCCATCTTGAGCAGCACGCTGGCGAGTATGACGCTGCCGGCCGTCGGCGCTTCCACGTGCGCATCGGGCAGCCAGGTATGGAACGGGAACATAGGAACCTTGACGGCGAATGCGGCGAAGAACGCGAGGAAGAGCCAGAATTGCAGCGACTTGGAATAGGTGCCTTGGCTTAATTGCAGAATGTCGAATGTATGGCCACCCTGGAAATAGAGCACCAAAATTGCGACCAGCAGCAAGACGCTGCCGGCCAGGGTATAAAGAAAGAATTTAATCGCGGCGTAGAGCCGATTCGGTCCTCCCCAGACCCCGATCAAGAGATACATCGGGATCAGCATCGCTTCCCAAAACACATAGAACAGCACAAAATCCAAGGCTGAGAACACGCCGATCATGGCACCTTCCATGATCAGCAGCATGGCCATGAAACTCTGAATCCTTGTTTCAATCGAGTGCCAGGAGATCAAAATGCAGAGAGGCATCAAGATCGTCGTCATGAGGACCAGCGGCAGGCTGATGCCATCAAGACCAAGCCGGTAGTTGATGGATAGCGACGGAATCCACCGCGCCGATTCAATGAACTGCATCTGACCGGACGATGGGTCGAATAGCCACCAGAGCGGCAATGAGATCAAAAGATCGGCGACGGTGACGGCGAGGGCAGTGAGCCGGACAGAGGTTTCCTTCACGACAAAGACCGCAATGGCTCCGGCCAGCGGAATGAAGATCAATAGAGTGAGCCAGGGGAAACCAGTCATCGGGAATTCAACCTCAGTGCTTTCATCGTGGCCTTCAAAGAAGGAGGTATGCCGTTAGAATTACGATTCCCACAGCCATCGCCAAGGCATAGTGCTGGGCCTGCCCGCTCTGGACCAGCCTCAACAGCCATCCTCCCCACGCGATGCCACGCGCGATGCCGTTGACGGCTCCATCGATAAGATTGACGTCGATCCGCTTCCATAGCTCCGAAGCAGCCGTACATGTTGGCCTGACAAACAGGCGGTCATAGGCTTCATCTACATACCATTTGTTCAACGAGCCGCGATACAGGCTGCCCCACTGTCGAGCCAAGCGCTCCGGGAGATCGGGGTTGAGCACATAGACATAATAGGCGGCGGCAATGCCGAGCAGACCCATCGCCGTCGCCGCTGCCATAATCATGAGCCCCTCCGAGCCATGATGAGCAGCGGCATCGCGTCCGCTTGAAAACACCGGCTCGAGGAAGGATGGGATGCCGAGATAACCCGTCAGAATGCTGAACAGCGCCAGAATCAGGAGCGGCATCGTCATTGTCTGTGATGGCTCATGGACATGGTCTGCGTGGTGCGGATCGACACGCGAAGGGCCCCAAAAAGTCACGAACACGAGCCTAAAGCTGTAGAAGGCGGTCAGCAGAGCCGTCAGCAGGCCGAAGAGTGTCAGTACCTGACCAAGGTCGCCGGACGACCAGGCAGACACGAGGATATCGTCTTTACTGAAGAATCCGGCCGTGAGAGGGAATCCGGCCAACGCCAGCGAGCCGACGACGAACGTCCAGTAGGTGATCGGCAACTTGTCTTTGAGGCCACCCATGTGTCTCATGTCCTGTTCATGGTGCAGAGCAATGATCACGGAGCCGCAGCCTAAAAACAGCAAGGCCTTGAAGGCACCGTGAGTCAATAAGTGATACATACCGGAGGCGTAGGCTCCGAGTCCGCACGCCATGATCATGTAACCAAGCTGACTGACCGTCGAATACGCGACGACACGTTTGATATCGGTTTGAGTCAACGCGATCGTGGCGCCGAGGACCATGGTCGCTGCGCCTGTAATAGCGACCACGCTCATCGCGGTGGGAGAAAGGTTATAGATCGGGGCAAGACGCGCCACCATGAAGACGCCGGCTGTGACCATCGTGGCGGCGTGAATGAGGGCCGAAATCGGCGTAGGTCCTTCCATCGCATCAGGCAGCCAGACGTGAAGCGGAACTTGGGCTGATTTGCCAACTGCACCGGTGAAGAGCAAGAGTGCGATGAGCGTGAAGACTGAAACCTCCCATGTCCCACCGAAAGGGCCGAGGAGGTTCATCGTCAAATCCGTCGCCTCATGGATGGCAGGAAAGATGTCGAGGTAGTTCAGCGAACCAAAGGTGTACCAGACGAGCAGAAGACCCAGCATGAACCCAAAATCACCCACGCGATTCACGAGGAATGCCTTGGTGGCGGCTGCACAGGCGGCAGCACGTTCGTACCAATGGCCGATCAGCAGATAGGAGCAGAGTCCTACGGCTTCCCAGAACACGAAAAGCTGCAGCAGGTTATCGGCCAGTACCAACATCAGCATGGAAAATGTGAATAGGGCGATGTAGCTGAAGAAACGGGCATAGCCCGGCTCGCCCTGCATGTAGCCGATCGTATAGACGTGCACGAGGGAGCTGACACCGGTGACCAGCAGGAGCATGACGGCGGTCAGCCGGTCGATGTGGAGGCCGATGTGAATATCGAGATTTCCGGATGTCAGCCAGGTATACAGCTGAACCGAAATGACGGATCCGGACACTACCACTTCCAAAAAGGCCGCCACCGACAAGACGAGCGACAACACGACAGCCGGAACCGCGACAAAGTGGGCGCGGTCTTTGATGCGCCAGCCGCCTAATCCTAGGACGAGAAAGGCGGCCAACGGAAGGAGTGGGATGAGGGCGTATAACATGAGATCAAATATTCAATGTTGAGTGAAGATTGGGAAAAGCCTCCGAACCATTGGACACGGAACATTCAACAGTAAGCAGGATGTTTCATGCCTACCATTTGAGCAGATTGAACTCTTCCACATTGATGGTCGATCCCGATCGGTGCAAGGCGATGATAATCGCGAGTCCGACTGCAACCTCCGCAGCGGCCACCGTCAAGGCAAAAAAGACGAACACTTGACCACCGAGATCCTGAAGGTGGTCGGAAAAGGCGACGAAGTTAATGTTGGTGGCATTCAGCATCAGTTCTACCGACAGCAGAATGGCGATGATATTGCGTCGGATGAGCACGCCTACGACGCCGGTCAAGAAAACGAAGGCGCTCAAGATGAGGTAGTAAGAGATAGGGATAGTCATTCGTCAACCGCCGGTTGTGTCATGCTTTGCGTGTCGCTTTCGCCAATGTCGCGCTTCGCGAGGACGATAGCGCCGATCATGGCTACCAAGAGGACCAAGGAGGCGACTTCGAATGGGAATAAATAGGTCGAAAACAGTGTTTGGCCGATTGCCAACGTGTTGTCGGCAGCGATCGTGCCATGCGAGTCTGTCTGGAGCAGTCGACTGCCGGTGGTGATGGCGCGGGATCCGCCGGAGAGCAACACAATGGCCTCGATTAACAGCGGCACGCAGACAAATGCCGCCACCCGCCATTGGCTATGATAACGGTCATCTTGCTTGATGTTGAGTAACATGACGACGAACAAATACAGCACAAGAATGGCTCCTGCATAGACGATGACCTGCACGGCCGCGAGAAATTCGGCATGGAGTATCACGAAGAGTCCAGCAACATGAAAAAACATGACAAGCAAGGAGAGCGCGCTGTAGACGGGGTTTCTCAGCGCTACGACAAGAATGGAAGTGGCGGCAATCATTCCGGCAAAATATCCAAAAAGCAGCTGCAACATATGACGGTTCCTGGGTGAGCGGTCGACCTGGACGAGACTAACGCATCGGTGTTGGGGCCATCGGTGATTCGATGAGTTATCCTTCGGGGTCAGTCCGGTTTTGGCGGCACGTGCTTGAATGCTACGTTGAAAAACGCGACGTTTGGATGTTGCAGTTCCAGGCGTTTCTCACGGACTGGAAACGAACGGTCGCCGATTGCGAGCAATTGTTGTTTGTTCAGGTGGAGCTGGCGTTTGTCGTATACCGCCCACTCGAATTCTCTCGTCATGCCCAGTGCATCGACAGGGCAGGCATCCACACACATCCCACAGAACAAGCAACGGGTCATGTCCATGTAATATTCTTTAGAGTAACGCTTAGTCGGCTCACCCGGCACTTCGGCGCTGACGACCCGGATGACGCGCGACGGACAGGCTGCTTCACAGAGATCGCATCCTACACATTTCTCGGTCCCATCGTCGTATCGGAGCAGCGCGAGCATACCTCGATAATTGTCCGGCAGTGTGCGTTTTTCGTGGGGGTATTGCAAGGTTATGGGGCGGTAATTGAGTAGATGCGACAACGTCGCCTTCATGCCGACGAGAATCTCGTAGAAGGTGATCGTTTTGAACCATTCGACCAGGTTCAAACGCTTGGTGGTCGCTGTAGATGCCATATCGGTCTCGTCCGCTACTTCATCTGTTGGTAGAAAAACACCGCGATGGACGTCACGACGATGTTACCCAAGGCGATGGGCAGCATCACCTTCCAGCCGAATCTCATCAGCTGATCGTATCGCAGTCGCGGTAACGTGGCCCTGAGCCAAAAAAAGAGGAACAAGAAAGAATACGTCTTGACCGCAAACCACATCGTGCTCTCGATCCAGGACCAGGATGCCAGGCCGAGAAGCTCCATAATGGTTCCGGGATAAGGTGCCTGCCAACCGCCCAGAAACAGCGCGGCAGCCACACAGGACACTAACATCATATTCGCGTATTCGGCGAGGAAAAAGTACGCGAATCTGAGGCCGCTGTATTCAGTGAAGAAGCCGGCGACGAGTTCGCTCTCTGCTTCCGGCAAATCGAAGGGGACGCGGTTGGTCTCGGCCACCACGGAGATCACGTAGACGACAAACGCAAAAATCTGTGGAGCCGGTAACGCGAAGAGATACCAATTCCAAAAGCCTCCGCCCTGGGCATCGGTGATTTTCACAAGGCTCAGTGAACCGGCCAGAATCAACACGCCGACAATGGACAGTCCGACGTTGAGCTCGTAGCTGATGATCTGTGCGGCTGATCGTAGTCCCCCGAGCAGCGAGTACTTGCTGTTGGACGCCCAGCCCCCCAGGATGATGCCATACGCAGCGAGTGAGGCGAAGGCTAAGATGTACAGAATGCCGATGTTGATGTCGCTGATGATGAACGGCTTCACGGAGATACCGTCGATCTCGAATGTCCAGTTCGGGCCCCAGGGAATAACCGCAAATCCGATGAATGTCGGAATCAAGCAAAGAATCGGCGCCATGGTGAAGAGGAACTTGCTGGCACCGGCGGGGACGATGTCCTCCTTGAAAAACAGCTTGATGGCATCCGCAAACGGTTGGAGAATCCCGTAGGGGCCCACTTCCATCGGACCCATGCGGTCCTGCATCCACCCCAAGACTTTTCGCTCTGCGAGAGTGAGGATGAGTACCGTGACGACCACAATGACCATGACCGCGGCGATCTGAGTAAGGGAGATAGCGAGACGCAATCCGAATTCAGTCACAATTGGACTCCTCGATTAGCATAATCATCAGCGATGAAGAGAGTCATCACGCCACCTTCATCATGGACACAGTCGCTGTCCGGAACGACGGCACATGGGTGATCGGATCGACGGCGCATTCAAATAGTTGGAGGGCGGCTTGACCAAAGTGATACGGGAACCAGGCCGTTCCTTGTGGGACCCGCTCCATAATTTTGACATGGGTCGTCATTTCCCCGGACGTGCTGGAGAGGCGGACCCGATCTCCGTCCGATAAGGCAAAGCGCGCGGCGTCCAGCGGACTGATACGGAGCCGGCCGCTTCCTTCGACTTGTAGCAACCCCTTCGATCGCGTGGATAATTTTCCGGAATGGAACAGGCTCTGTGTCAAGTCCAGCCGCACGGTTCCATCCGGTGTGGACGTTCGTGGGATGGGCCGGTATCTTGTTGCGAGGTCACGCTGATAGCCGGCATCGAGATAGCGGTCCACGGCCGAACGATCGACTTTGGGCGGCAACGGTGCGGGCCCCAGCGAGCCATAGCCGGGAAGGAGACTCCGAATTTCCTTGAGGATCTCTTTGCTTTCAGTATACTCCATCGGCGAGTCCAACAGGATGGAAAGCGCGGAAAAGACTTCCCAGTCGGGGCGGCTTTCTCCGACAGGCTCGATCGACGGACGAACGGCTTGGACATGTCCCTCGGTATTGGTAAACGTTCCATGTTTTTCCAGAGAAGAAGCGGCCGGCAACACGACATGGGCCAAGGCGGCCGTCTCCGTTAAAAACAGCTCTTGGCACACCAAGAGATCGAGGTTACGCAGTGATTCCTCGGCATGCATCGCCGCGGGGAGGCTTCCGACTGGATTCTCTCCCACGATGAACATCGCCTTAAGAGATCCCGCTTTAGCTCGATTCAACATCTCGATGAGGGAAGCTCCTTTGCCGGTCGCAAGTTCACCTTTCCATTGTTGGGCGATCCGCTCGCGATCCGTGTCTTCGGCGATGGGGCGGGCACCGGGCAGAAATTCGGCAACGGTTCCCATTTCGATCGCCCCCTGGTCGTTGTTTTCTTCGGCGAGCGGCGCGAAACCACATCCAGACTGATCCAACTTCCCTGTCAGAAGAAGCAGATCGAGGAGAGTCAAACATCCGCCGTAACCATGTTCGCTCCGCAGCAAGAGCTGTCCGGCCAAGATAACGACCCGGCGTCCTCCTGCCGCTACCTTGGCTGCCTTCGCAAAAGAATCTGGCTCGATTCCGGTTGTCGCCTGTAGGTCCTGCCAAGAGATCTGTTGCAGCGCGTGCGTAATGGCCGTGAGATACGCCGGATGCCGTTGCGCCAGGTCCGGCTGTGTCAAATTCTGCTCTACGACGGCTTTCACCAGACCGAGGATTGCATGGTGTGTGTCACCAGTCGGAACTCGGAAATGATGGTGCGAGAGATTGGCGATGTTGCTCATCGTGTCGACGACCGGCTCCAACGATTCGATCGTCATCAACGTGGCCCGTCGTTTCTTCACCGCCTCTTTGACTTTGAGGCCCGTGATGGGATTCGTCTCGGTAATGTTCGTGCCGACGAGGATCAGGACATCCGCATCCAGGATATCGTCGAAGGTGACGGTCCACCGATGCGTCCCCTGCACGAGTCGCATGGCATGCAGGCCGTTGACATGGCCATAGCGCGCGCTGCTGTCGATATGGTTGGTCCCGACGGCCAGACGGAGAAATTTCTGAAAAAGGTATAACTCCTCATTGGTGCAACGGCCCGTGATCAATCCTCCGAAGCTCTCTCCCCCATGGGCGGCTTTAATCTCGCCAACGCGCCCGGCGACGTATTCCAGAGCCTCTTCCCAGGTTGCTTGGACCAGCGCGCCGTCGCGCCGAATGAGCGGATGGGTCAGGCGACATGGATTGCTGGCCGCATGGAATCCAAAAAACCCACGAGCACACAAGTCTCCGTTATTGCGTCCCGCTCCATGCGCCGAGTTCACTTCAATGAGTTCCTGTTCCTTCGCCTGGACGGTCATTTGACACCCATCTCCGCAGTAGCCGCAGATGGTTTCGGCTCGTTTCAGCATCCATGGCCGATACTCGTACATGGACAGCCGGCTGGTAATCGCTCCGACCGGACAGATCTGAACGCAGCCCCCGCAGAACTCACAATCGAGAGGGTGAGAGCCGAAGTGCTTGATTTCCGTCATGGTCCCGCGACCGACCGGCGCCAACGCCTTGACGTCCATGACTTCATCGCAGTAGCGAACACAGCGGAGGCACTGGACGCAGCGATTCATCTGTGTTTCGATGAGCGGACTAAAATATTCTTTTTGGAAGATACGCTTGGTTTCAACAAACCGACTGCTCGCCGTGTACTGGTGAGAAAAGTCTTGGAGATCGCACTTTCCGCCCTGATCGCAGACCGGACAATCCAGCGGATGATTGGCCAGGATAAACTCAAGCACCGATTTATGGGCGTCGTTGACCACCGTGGTGGCGGTGCGTACGCTCATCCCTTCGTCGGCCGGCGTGCTGCAGGCCGTTTGAAGCTTGGGCATCTTTTCGATTTCAACCAGGCACATACGGCAATTGGCGTCCGGTTTGAGTTTTGGGTGATAGCAGAAATGCGGAATCATGACGCCGACGCGACGGGCCGCTTCGATCACCAATGTCCCTTTCGGAACGTTGACCGTCATTCCGTCGATCGTGATGCGAACCATCTGTGCAGTGGGGGTAGTCATAGTGCACAATCTGCTGACAAGTTACCGGGGCGACAGGCTGACATCCGAACTTCCAGACTTGTCAGCCCGCACGGGTGCTTCTTGTCAGCTTCTGTCATCCTCTTGCCACCGGTTCAGGTCTGATAAGGTTCGCGGCGTTCGCTTCGTTGATTAAGTCGACGTATTCCTGCCGCCAATACTTCAGCGTGCTTTGGATCGGAGCAACTTCTGCATCGCCGAAGGCACAGACCGTGCGGCCTGCGATGTTTTTGCATAGATCCAACAAGGTTTCAAGATCCTCCATCCGGCCACGTTTGGCCAAAATTCTGCGCATGGTCTGTACGAGCCAGGCACTACCTTCCCGGCAGGGGCTGCATTTCCCACAGGACTCATGGTAGAAAAATTCCATCAGCCGAAGCGCGGCCCAGACCATGCTGGTGCCTTCTTCCATTACTGTCACGCCGCCGGATCCCAACATCGATCCCGCCGCCGCAACGTGCTCAAAATCCAGCTTCACGTCGAGATGGGCCGGCGTCAGAAAAGGTGCCGACGCTCCACCGGGAATAAAGGCTTTCATCGGCTTGTCGGACCGCATGCCGCCGGCATGCTCGTACACCAACTCTCGGACCGTCACACCCATCGGGACTTCATAATTGCCTGGTCGTTTTACATGCCCGCTGACACAGAAGACTCTGGTGCCGGTGCTCTTCGGGGGCGAACCGATCGCCGCAAACCATTCGGGGCCTCGGGTGATGATATGGGGAAGGTTTGCCAGCGTCTCCACGTTATTGACCACGGTCGGCTTATTGTAGAGCCCATGCGTGGCTGGAAACGGCGGCTTGATGCGGGGGAGTCCACGTTTGCCTTCGAGCGATTCCAAGAGGGCTGTTTCCTCGCCGCAGATATAGGCTCCCGCTCCTCGATGTACCCACACATCTGCGTTGATACCGGTGCCGAGAATGTTCTTTCCGATATACCCGGCGACTCTCGCTTCGCCGATGGCGCGTTCCAAAATCTTTGAGCCCAGGACCATTTCTCCGCGAATATAGATGTAAGCGGTTTCCGCACCGATGGCATAGCAGGCCAACACGATGCCTTCCAATACTTGATGGGGGTCCCGCTCCATCAGCTGCCGGTCTTTGAACGTGCCGGGCTCGCTCTCGTCGGCGTTGCAGCACAGATACCGGGGACCTTGATAGTCTTTCGGCAGGAATCCCCATTTCACGCCGGTCGGGAAGCCTGCCCCGCCTCGGCCGCGTAATCCGGACTTGCGGACGATTGCCGTCACATCCGCAGGGGCGACCTTCCCCACTGTGTTCCGCAAGGCTTGATACCCACCGGTCTTTTCATAGTCCATCAGCGACCCGGTATATCCGGGTTGCAGCATGTTCTTGAGAAGAATGAGTTCGTGTTTGGACATATGACGGTAATCGTTACACGTGAATCGTTAATCGCGAATCATCAGTCGCAAGACGCTATGTCTTTGCGGTCTTTAAGGTATCTAATAAAACCATCCAGGTCTTCAAAGGTTCGAACGGTTTGGGATTTATCATTTTACGCATGGAGTCCCTCGTTTAACGAATAACGATTAACGTTCACCGGTCACCGGCTCCGGCCACATAAATGGCCCGCTCTTCAGAGGACTGGTTCCTGTCGATCGCAGATCGGCTAAAATACGGTCCAATTTGTCCTCTGTCAGCTGCTCATAGTAGTCATCGTTGATCTGCATCATGGGACCGGTCCCGCACGCGGCCAAACATTCCACGGCACTGAGGCTAAACAGTCCGTCTGCCGTCGACTCACCAGGGGTAATCCCCAGCTTGGCTTTGATCCATTCGATCACCGTATCCGAGCCGACGAGGGCGCACATGAGGGACTTGCACACCTGAATATGGAATTTGCCCATCGGCTTCAGGTTAAACATCGTGTAAAAAGTGATCGTTTCATAGACTTGCGGAGGGGTCAGCCTGAGAAGATGCGCGATCTCATGCATCGCCGACTCGGTCACATAGCCATGATCCCGCTGGGCGATGTAGAGCAGTGGGATCAAGGCGGAACGCTTGACGGGGTAGCGCGATAAAATGTCGGCGATCTCGTCTTTATATTTTTTTGAAAATGTCATGCTGCCACAGTCCTGATGCTGACAAGTGCGCCAGGGGCAAGCTGACAAACCCCGGATGACAGTCTGTCGGCGCTCCTTCTTGTCAGCCGCTCGTGTATCACCTGTCGCACTCCCCCATGACCACATCGTAGGTCCCGAAAATCGTGATGATGTCGGAAATCAAATAGCCGCGAGCCATATGGTCGAACGCGCCCATGTGGATGAAGGAAGGCGAACGAATTTTCAGCCGATAGGGACGAGGGCTCCCGTCGCTGATGATGAAAAATCCCAATTCTCCTTTGGGCGCTTCGGTCGCGCAATAGGTTTCACCCTTCGGCGGTTTGAACCCTTGGGTGAAGATGATGAAATGGTGAATCAAGCTTTCCATATCGCGCATCACTTGCGGTTTGGGCGGCGGAATGTATTGCGGCATATCGGCGATAATCGGCCCGGGCGGCATCTGGTCGAGACATTGTGAGATGATCCGTGCACTCTGACGCATCTCTTCGACACGAATCCAATAGCGATCGTAGGTGTCGCCGTTTTTCCCGACCGGCACTTCCCAGTCCACTTTATGGTAGACGCCGTAGGGTTCGAGTTTACGCACATCATAGGACACACCGGATCCCCGCAAGGCAGGGCCGGTCATGCCGAAATTGATCGCCTCTGCTCCGGAGATGACCGCGACATGTTTCGTCCGTCCCAGCCAAATCCGGTTACCTGCGAGGAGCGAATCGTACTCATTGACCTTCTCAGGGAACGTTTCCAAAAAAGATTTAAGGCGGGCCACCAATTCCGGGGTGAAGTCGCTGTCCACGCCGCCGATCCGATAATAATTCAAGGTCAGCCTGGCTCCACACAGCCGTTCGAACATGTCGAGCAAGGTTTCTCGCTCGCGAAACGTCCAGAAGAAGATCGTCATGGCTCCGATATCCAGAGCCTGTGCACCAAGCCAGAACAGATGTCCCAGAATACGCTGCATCTCCGCGACGATGGTGCGGATATACTCGGCTCGCTCGGGTACGGTGATATCGAGCAGCTTTTCAACGGCCCGCACATAGGCATAGTTGTTCGCCATTGCGCAGACATAGTCGAGTCGATCGGTGTGCGGAATGATCTGCATATACGCCAGACCTTCGGCCAGTTTTTCCACTCCCCGATGGAGGTATCCCAGATCCGGCGTTGCTTTGACGATCCGTTCTCCATCTAGTTCAAGGACAACCCGCACCACCCCGTGCGTGCTCGGATGCTGCGGTCCCATGTTCAACAATAGTTCTTCACGCCGATTGGGCAACGATGCATTCGGCTCCGACAGGAACAACCGCTTCTCAGCCTCGGGGACCTCACTTTCAACCTGCTCGACCGGCGGTTCATCAAGGCGTGGGATAAAGTCGAACTGGCTGCGCCAGCCGCGGCCCTCGGCTGGGAAATCCTTACGCAGTGGATAGCCTTCGGCGTAGTCTTCCGGGAGCAGAATGCGACGCAGATCCGGGTGTCCTACAAAACGGATTCCCATCATGTCGTAGACTTCGCGCTCCAGAAATTCCGCACCGCGCCACACGCTCGTGACCGAATCAAGGGAAGGATCTTCTTCGGTGACTCTGGCCTTTAGGCGGATTCGCTTACCGTGTGGGAGCGACAGCAAGAGATAGATGACCTCAAACCGCTGCTGATCGGCTGGATAGTCGGCGGAGCAGATATCGGTGATATGGTCGAAACAAGCCTCCGGGTCGTCGTGCAAAAAACGAGCAACCTCCAAGATCCTCGACGCAGCGACATGCAGGGTGACTTCCGATCGGGCCGTGTCAACATCGACGGAAAGCACCGATTCCGGGAACTTGGTGAATAACGTTTCAATAAGAGATTGCATGGTCTTCTTCGGTCGTCACGCGCGAACGTTGGAAGACTACAAGGTTGGAGGTCTTCCAGGAGGAGGCTCAAGTTTTCAAGTTTTAGAACTTTCCACTGTGTATCTTGTTCGAACTTATTTCACAAATACTCTCTCTCGCTGGATCTTTTCCTGTAGCTTCAACAGTCCGTCCAGCAAGGCCTCCGGTCTCGGCGGGCATCCGGGCACATAAACATCAACCGGCACGATCTGATCCACACCCTGAACGACCGCATAGCTGTTGTAGTGATTGCCGGAGGTCGCGCACGAGCCCATGCAGATCACGTATCGAGGCTCAGGCATTTGGTCGTAGATCCGTCGAATGACCGGTGCCATCTTGCGCGAGACTGTTCCCGCGACGATCATGAGATCCGATTGTCTGGGGGATGCACGAAAGACGCCGGCGCCGAAGCGGTCCAGGTCATAGCGGGAGGAGACGCTGGCGATCATTTCAATGGCACAGCAGGCCAGCCCGAAGGTCATGGGCCACAACGCCGACTTCCTGGCCCAGTTGACGACCGCGTCCAGATTCGTGGTCACGATATTCGCGTCAAACTGTCGCTCTAAGAGGCTCATAGTGTATCGTTGCTCGTTAAACGTGAATCGTTAATCGGATAGACGTTCGTCGGTATTTGTTGTGCGGCTTCTTGCGCATAACGATTCGCGAATAACGTTTAGCGTTCCTCCTAGTCCCACTCCAGCACTCCTTTTTTCCATGCGTACCAGTACCCGACTACGAGGATGGCGATGAACAGGACCATTTCTGCTAATCCAACCAGCCCCAGGCCGTTGAATGCAACCGCCCACGGGTAGAGAAAGATTACCTCGATGTCGAAGATGACGAACAACATCGCAATGATGTAGTACCGCATCGGAAACTGTACGCGGGCGTCCTGAAAGAGCGGACTTCCGCTTTCATACGGAGCTAACTTTGCCCGATAGGGTTGGTTGGGACGGACAAACTTCCCGAGCAAGAGGGTCAGCGTACCGAGCGCAATACCCACACCGATGAAGATGAGGATTGGGATATAGTTCTCCGGAACGGGGGTATTACCCATGCGAACCTCGTCAGGCGCCACCGACGTGTGGAGGCGTCATCTTATTACAGTTTACAGTCCTCATGCAGCCGACTGCGTGGCCAGAGCCGACCGAAAGAACGGTTTGTACCTCAAGCCGTCGAGTTCGGGGTGCTGGATTCCTTTGTGCTGAATGAGAACTTTGAACGTCGTGCCCATACCGTTCGGTCTAAGCAGATGAATCGCCGCTTTGAATTGCGGACTGTCCTGATCCAACTCCGCGATCATCTGTTCGACGCCGAGCCCCATGAAAAAACTCAATTGGTTGGTGAAGCCGGTCGTCTGGAGTTGTTGCTCTTCACCGGTCGCCGCCAAGCTCGAGAAATCCACATGGGTGGTCATGTCCTGGTCGCCCACGCGCAGAAACGGGTCTTCGTTTATGGATTGTCGGGAGTAACAAAGAAACGTGCCGTGCTTTCGGTCGGACCGATAGAGGTCCTGCGCAGTGTGGCCGTAATCGATGGTGAGCACGAATCCCCGATCCAAATGCTGAGCGACTTGCTTCATCCACTCCGATGCTCGAAGGTTGACCTCGGTTCGATAGCCTTCCGGCCAATCGGCGCTCACACGGCGAAGACGATGGACCAGTGTGTCCGACGACAGCGGCATCAGACATTCAACAAACCCTCCGTCTTGATAGTCCACCCAGAGCTCCTCGATTCCCTTTGCCGTGACCTGAATGCGGTGGACCGGAAACGAGTCCACGAGTTCATTGCTGAAGAACAGACCGGTCAGACCTTGAGGGGCTCCATTTGCAAGATCGTCCACCCATGTGAGCAGGTCTGTTCGATCCAGCCAAGGAGCCAGGTTCCTGCGCTGCAACTCACGCATGGCCGGGCTTCGATCTATCAAGACATACCGAAGATGCTGGAAAAACGAGCGATAGCGATGGGCGCATGTCGCCAGGATGTGCTTTGCCAGCAAGCCTTTGCCGGGGCCCATTTCAACGATGGTAAAGAGATGGGGTTGGCCGAGTAATCGGTACATCTGTTCGGCTTGTTTGGCCAGAGCTTGCCCAAGAATAGGATGGACATCCGAACTCGTGTAGAAATCACCTTGCCAACCGATCCGTTCTTGCGGCTGTTCAGGTGCGCGCATGTAATAGCCGAATTGCGGGTGGTACAGGGCCAACTCCATGAAACGAGCAAACGGAATCGGGCCAGAAGCGGAGATCTCAGAGGCAATGGCAGCGACGAGTTCCGGATGCCCTGTGCTCACGGAAAGCTCCAATTCACCATTCCAAGATGGAAAAAGCGACACCCCTACCCTTATGGGCAGCGGCCGCCCACGGCTGGTTGCCAAAGGGGAAGTAGAGTAGCCTTCGGAAGTGCGTTAAGTCAAGGCAAGATCAGGAGTGGCCGGCAATTCACTCGCAAGACGCAGCGATTCCTCCCAACGGAAGAGGGAAGGGGAGGTTTGCAGCCTCAGTACTTAAGAGACGGTAGGTCGCGATCAGATCCCAACGCTCGGTAGTGGAGCTGGATCTTCAGTGTCGGCATGGCGCTCGTTGTATCAATCGGCCATTGATACCGCGCACGCCAGCTTTACGGCGCTTCGACGCAGCCTTCGAGGCGTGTGCGGAGAGGGAGGAAAGGGTCAATAGCGGTGGGGATCTGTCGTATCATGCCGAGGCCGAAGATCCAGCTCCACTATCGAGCGCTCCCTTCACGCCCCGTGACACTTCTTATATTTCTTGCCGCTGCCGCAAGGGCAGGGATCATTGCGGCCGACCTTGTTCTCGGCTCGTTGGGCGGGAGCCGGTGCAGCCACCGGTTCATCGCCACGGTTCAATGTGAGCCTAGGCTGTGGACGTGAGATGACCGGTTGCGGTGGGGACGCCGGGTGATCTCCTTCGTGGCGGACCGCCTGCACATGGAACAGTCGCTCAAGCGTGTCGGATTTGACCCGTTCCATCATGCCGGCGAAGAGATCAAACCCTTCCCGTTTATATTCGATCAGGGGATCTTTCTGCCCGTAGCCGCGAAGACCGATGCCGTCTCGCAAATGGTCCATCGCCAGCAGGTGATCCTTCCAATGATGGTCGATGACTTGGAGCATGAACGTCTTCTCGAGAAAACGCATCAAGTCCGGGCCGAGTTCCTGTTCCTTCTTGGCATAGGCATCCCGAACGTGAACGCGAAGGTCCTCGATCAAGGCATCGCGCCCGACATCGCGGAGCGAGTCCCCGCCATCGTGCTTGTCCTGTGTGATGTCCAAGCCGAACTGGCTATGCATGACCTCAGTCAACCCTTTGACGTCCCACTCTTCCGGGTATTGGTCGGGGGGGCAGTACACATTCAGGGTCGATTCCACCGAGCCGGCCATCATGTCCTGGAGATCGTTGGTCAGGTTCTCTCCGCTCAATACGGCTCGGCGATGACGATAGATCACTTCGCGCTGCTTGTTCATGACATCGTCGTACTCGAGCAGTTGTTTGCGGATTTCGAAGTTATGGGCTTCAACCTTCTTCTGCGCATTGGCGATCGCCCGAGTCACCATGCCATGTTCGATGGGGACGCCTTCTTCCATACCGAGCTTGAGCATCAGCTGTGATACCCGTTCGGAAGCGAAGATCCGCATCAGGTCGTCTTCGAGGGACAGGTAGAATCGTGAGGTTCCTGGATCGCCCTGACGCCCGGCTCGTCCTCGAAGCTGGTTATCGATGCGGCGGCTCTCGTGCCGTTCCGTGCCCAGGATATGAAGCCCGCCCAGCCCAATGACTTCCTGCTTGTTCTTCTCGCAATCGGATCGAATACCTTCGTAGAGTTCAAGCTTCCGGCTCTCCGGGAGGTTCTCTTCCCGATAGAGCACCTGTTTGTACATGAAGTCCGGGTTGCCGCCCAGTAGGATGTCGGTTCCGCGTCCCGCCATGTTCGTGGCGATCGTCACCGCGCCCTTGCGTCCGGCTTGCGCGACGATTTCAGCTTCGCGTTCATGCTGCTTGGCGTTAAGGACGTTGTGCTTCACGCCGTTGCGATTCAAGAGTCCGGCGAGCTTCTCGGATTTTTCGATGGAGATGGTCCCCACCAGCACGGGCTGGCCGCGCTCGTGGCATTCTTTGATTTCTTCGACGATCGCCGCAAACTTTTCTTTCTCGGTTCGGTACACGACGTCGGCATAATCCTGCCGAATCATTTGACGATTGGTCGGCACGACGTTGACGTCGAGGTTGTAGATCTTGGCGAACTCGGCCGCTTCTGTATCGGCGGTCCCGGTCATGCCGCTGAGTTTCTTGTACATGCGGAAGTAATTCTGAAAAGTCACGGACGCGAGGGTCTGGTTCTCGTTGGCGATTTTCACGCCCTCTTTGGCCTCGACGGCTTGATGCAGCCCATCGCTCCACCGGCGGCCCGGCATCAAGCGGCCGGTAAACTCGTCCACGATGATGACCTCGCCGTCTTTAACGACATAGTCCACGTCTCGTTTGTAGAGGGTATAGGCTTGCAAGGCTTTTACGACGTGATGGACCATGTCCATGTTGGCCGGATCGTACAGGTTGTCCACGCCGAGCAGCTTTTCGACACGCGCGTTGCCGTCTTCGGTCAGTGCGGCAGTCTTGGTCTTTTCCTCGATGGTGTAGTCTGTTTCGGCCTTCAATTGGGGAATGATCGCGTTGATCCGGTAATAAAGGTCGGTCGTCTGGTCGGTCGGGCCCGAGATGATCAGCGGCGTGCGGGCTTCATCGATCAAAATGCTGTCGACTTCGTCGACGATGGCGAAGTTCAACTCGCGTTGGACGCACTGATTCAAGTCGGTGACGACCAGGTTGTCCCGGAGGTAGTCGAATCCGTATTCGTTGTTCGTTCCGTAGGTGATGTCGGCGCGATAGGCCTCGGGTCTGGTGCAGGGGCGCAGATGCTGTAGGCGCTTGTCCGAAGCATCGTACGTCGGATCATACATGAACGACGCGTCGTGTTGAATGATCCCGGTAGACAGGCCGAGCGCATGGTAGAGCTGCGCCATCCATTGGGCATCACGCTTTGCGAGGTAATCGTTGACGGTGACGAGATGGACGCCCTTGCCTTCCAAGGCATTCAAATAGATGGGCAAGGTTGCAACGAGGGTCTTACCTTCGCCGGTCTTCATCTCGGCGATCCGCCCGCGGTGGAGAATCATGCCGCCGATCAATTGCACGTCGAAATGCCGCATGTTGAGCTTGCGGCGAGACATTTCCCGACAGACGGCAAATGCTTCGGGCAGGATGTCGTCTAACGTCTGACCTGCTTCAAGCCGCTTCTTGAAGTCCTGCGTCTTGTCGGCAAGGGCTTGATCGGAGAGTGGCGTGAGCCCGGCCTCCAGTCCATTGATCTGCTCCACAATTGGCCGCAGGGTCTTGATTTCACGATCGTTTTTGCTGCCGAAAATCAGGTTGAGGACTTGTGTAACCATAATAGAAAAATGATCAATGCCGTTCTTTATTAGTTGAGTGTTGAAGTGGTGTACAGGCCGTGGAGTATACAGGATCTGCCCAGTGAATCCTACCCGAACCTCTAGCGGCACAGCACCCGCTTGACAGGCATAATCTCAGTCGCCTAGTATTCCGACCTGTCGGATCTGTTGCATATCCACATAGGTCAATATAATAGCCCTATTGGGAAGCGCCATAGACCATGGGTCACACGTTCCGCACATTCCTTTTAATTTCACTTGTGCTCTGCATCCTTGCCGTCGGTGGATTGGCTCAGGCGCAATCTGCTGAACATTCCGGGCATCACGCCCAGCATCAAGCGGCCACCCACGGAACAGTGCTCTGCTCGTGGATGTGTGCAGCCGGCACGGTGCTCGATAGTGCCGTTGTTTTGATTCAGGTTGAACAAAGTCCAATCGCGTTTATCCCTCTCGCTCAGTCATCGACCCCTTCAATCGACGTTCCATGGACCTCTTCCAGCCGAGCTCCCCCGTCCTTCTCACTGTAATCTTCGTTATTCCGTCGGAGCTATTTCGTCGCACAAGGACCCCTAAATGGTCCGACGGCGGGTGGATCAAGAAGATTCCTTACGAGAAGGAGCCTGCACCTTACATGGCAGTCAAGCGTTCCCTACTTGCGTGTTTGCTCGGGTTTGCGATCATCCTCGCATGGCCCGCTGTTCGAACTGCCGAGGCAGCCTGCGGAGCGGTGACGTGTTTTGTGGTGATCGGCTCTCAGCAGCAGGTGCCGCAAGCCGGTCTGCTGACCTTCAACACAATTTACAATTATACGCCGATGCGCTTGCTCGACGGGACCAACGGCGTGATTCCCGCGATCGATCAGGCCAATCGTCGCCTCATCTTGGACCACCACCAAGAAATCCGAACCATCACGCAGACTGTCAACTTTGACTTGAACTATGGCATTACGGAACGCTTGGGTGTTCAAGTCACGATTCCCTACCTCTGGCGAACGCACAAGCATATCGACGGCTTGGGGGAAGAGGGCGCTAACGGGGAAGGAGAACTGGTCCCGTTCGGAGACAACGGAATCGGGGACATGATCATTACCGCCAAGTACAACGTACTTTCCACGCTCCGTAGCATGGTGGTGGCTGGATTCGGCGTGCAAGTGCCGACCGGCAGTACGACCGCACGGGACGATGCCGGTGAGATTATGGAATCACCAACGCAACTGGGAAGGGGCAACGTCGGGCTCATTGGGTCGGTCTATCAAACATACGAACTGATCCCGCATCGGCTCAACCAGTTCTTCTACGGCAGCTATCGGCATACGTTTCGTAACAATGACGGCTACCAGTTCGGTGATGAATACAATCTCAACTTGGGCGCGAACGGGGTTCCGTTAGAAAAAGCTCCCTGGTTGGTGCTGACCGGGCAATTCCATTGGCGGTATTTAGTCCATGACAATATTAGTGCGTCGCTGGAGCGATCGGCCACGCCGGCCGATGCTCCAGACTTTCCAGGCGAGCCGATCGTGATCGACCCTGCCATTTCCAACCGCAGTGTACCGAGCACCGGCTCCACCTATTTTGCGTTCTCGCCGGGGTTCCAGGTCAGTCTTGAAGGGCTGATCGATTCGCCATTGACGAGAATGACCTCGCTGTATTTTTATTCGCAGATACCCATTATGCGGGATTCCAACAACAACCTCGCTCAGGGAATTAGTTATATCTTCGGGGTGACTCGATCGTTTCAATTGCTGAAGAGTTAATTCACAAAGGAGCCACAGTGATGATGAGGAGACCGTACAGCAAGACCATGTGGGGACTGTTGACCTTGAGTTTCACATGCGTGCTCACCAGCAGCGTGGTGTGGGGAATGGGCTCTCGGGTCCCGGCTGTGGGGACGACGGCCGAAGATTTTCGATTGGTCGACCTGGACGGCAAATCACAGAGCCTCAGTCAACATCGCGGGAAAGTCGTGCTGGTGAATTTTTGGGCCACCTGGTGCAAGCCCTGCACGACGGAAATGCCCGCCATGCAGACCACCTACGACAAACTCCGTGAGAAAGGGTTTGTGGTATTGGCCATCAATGAATTGGAGGATGAGCCTAAGGTGCGCGAGCACATCAAACAACATGGCCATACGTTTCCGGTGCTCATGGACCGAGACAACAAAGTCGCGAACCAGTTTGGGGTCTTTGGCTTGCCGGTGAGCGTGTTCATCGATGAGAAGGGCGTCGTTCAGGAATACATCAAGGGTGGACTCTTGACTGAGCAGGTCATTCTCGATGTGGTGGCCCGTATCCAGAAGCAAGAGCCGGTCAAAGCTGCCTCCCTACGCTAGATGAACAGTAGGACGGTTACCGTGAAGCGATCCGCATTTATTTGGGCCTTGTTGCTCTGCATCGTACTGGTAAACGGGTTGATGGTCGCTCCTAGCGTGGGCCATGCTCAGCACCACGCCAAGCATCAGGCAGGGACCCACTCGACCGGGATCTGCGCTTGGCTCTGTGCAGCCGGACAGGCCATAGAATCTTCTTCGATTCATCTTCGTTCAGCACTTCAGCTCATCGAACGTACGATCATCGCTCCCATCGATGTAGTCTTCGGCGCCGTTTTTTACGACCACTCCCTCCGGGGCCCTCCGGTCTTTCTTTTATAGCTCTTCTCTCATAGTTTTCACGACTTTTAACAATCGCATCTCGCGCCGGGGTCCGACGTGCGGGTCCTGTCGTGTGACCAACAGAAAGATCATGGAATCATGACGCGCAAGCTCTTGTGCTGTGCTCTCGCTCTCGGTGGTGTAGTCGGAACGGCGCTTTCGATGCTCAGCCCATCCAGGGCCGAGGCGTCTTGCGGCGCGGTCAGTTGCTTTGTCGTCATCGGGTCGCAACAGCAGGTTTCGCCTAAGGGGATGCTCACCGCGAACTTCGTGTACAACTACACGCCTGCCTCTCCCGGGCCGGATGGGGCGAACACGATCCCTTTTGCGAACCAGGAAACCAAACAACTCATTTTGGGCAATATTCAGGTCGATAAACTGGAAACCCTCGTGCAAACGGCGGCGCTGAATCTGAACTATGGCCTTACGGAACGTTTTGGACTCGAAGTGATGGTGCCGTATAAGTGGGTGCAGTCCATCGGTCAGTTTGGACCGGGCACGGTCTCGAACTATGACAACAATGGACTGGGCGATGTGATGGCGAAGCTGAAATACAACATGCTCCCGACCCTACGGAGCATGTTCGTGCTGGATATGGCCGTCTATTTTCCGACGGGCACCTATCAGCAGGCGGGACCGAACGGTCAATATGCGGAATCCACGCTCCAGCTCGGCCGCGGCGCGTTCGGTTTTCAGCCAGGCTTCTACCAGACCTACGAAATTCTCCCCCATCGGCTGAATCAGTTTTCGCAGGGGACCTGGCGCTATAGCCTCCGCAATTCTGACGGCTATCAGTTCGGGCAGGAATTCTCGTTCAACGCGGGTTTCAACATTGTGACGGTTCCCTGGCTGGTTCTGACCGAACAGATCAACTTCCGGTACAAGACTCAGGACAGCATGGACGCGGCGCTGTACCAGTACGAGGGACCACCGATCAATCGGGCGTTACCGGTTGATTTGACCGTGACCAGCCGTTCTGTCCCGACGACGAACTTCACGTTTGTCGGGTTTTCGACCGGCGTGCTCGTCAATCTGTGGGACTATGCACAGGCCTATTTCATCGCGCAGATTCCGATCTACCGAGATTTCAACGGCAACCTGCAACAGAACACGAGCTTTGTGGCAGGGGTGACGAGGAGCTTTCAAGTCCTGGGAGGGTCGTAAGCCGAGTGTCGCGTATGAACCGTGAGACGAACGGCAGGCTGAGGACTGTGCGCGCATGGGGTTATCAGTCCCGATGCGGTGCGCTTGTTGCTGCGTTGACCTTGTGCCTGGCTCTGCTTGCCCATGCCCATGAAGAGAGGGCGATTGCATCTCATTGTCCCCATGATGCGGCGTCCGCTGTCAGTCATTGTGCTTGGTACTGTGGCGGGCTCGATATCCAGGGCGGCGGTGGACAGGAGGAAGTCTCTGCCGATATTCACGTGAGCCGCGTCTGGAGCCTCGGTCACATTTCTCTACAGGATGCTGTTCCTGAAAGGGAATTCCCGCCTCGTGGTCCACCGCACGTTGTTCGTCAGACCGCATAATACATGTTCAATCAGGGAGCCGGCTGCGCTCCTGTCACTATTTAGAAGACGACAACTAACGAGGAAGGAACGGTCCATGGAAACGATGAAGAGACGAAGCTTTGTATCTGGTGTCACAACGGGCGCGTTAGGACTTGCACTGATCGGCCTTGCCGCGTGCAGTTCGGGAGAATCCACTCCGACCTCAGGAACGCCGGCCCCAAGCGGCAGTGCCGGACTGAGCGGGCCGCTTGTGTTCGTGAGCAACACGGGTGACAAAACATTGACGAGTGTGGCATTGAAAGGCGATTCGGGCAACGCGGTGGTCAACACAATCGACGCGGCCAAATTCGAAAATGTCGCCTTGGGAGATATGCAGTTTTCAGTCGGAGAATGGGTCTTCGTCAATCTTACCGCCGCCAACAAAGTGGCGACGATCGATCCCTTGACGGCGGCAACTCCTGTGCACGAGGTGAATCTGCCTTCCGGTACACGACCGGTCCATATCTATCGCGATCCGAACGATGGAGAAGTCATATGGAGTATGAATGATGGCGATAATGCGCCGGGGACCACGACCCCAGGAGATGATTTGGTGAACTGCCCGACCCAAACTGGTGGATCGGTGACCGTTATGCACAATTCCCATCTCGGGCCTGGTGCAAACCCACCTGCGGTACAGCGAACGATTTGTGTATTGGCTGACGGCCACAAGGTCACGGCGTTCTCGTCAGGGGCTGGAGTTCCCAAGCGGGCCTTCGTTTCCAGCGCAACGAGCGGTGAAATCGCTGTGATTGACGACCAAGATGGCTCACCGACCTACCTACAGATGATTCACCGCATCGATCTGTGTAAGTCAAATAAGGAAACTGGTTTGCCAACACCGGCCATATGCAATCCGGAGAACGCGACAGGGACAACGCCCTTTACTCTAAACAATTCAGCTCCCCATGGCATTCGCTGGTCCAAACTGACCAAGAAAGTCTATAGCATCCAAGAAGGTTATGGTGAAATTGCTGAGATCGACCCGACGACCTATGCAATTACGAATACGTTTGACTTCGCAGGAACCCCCTATACGGGGTACGGAATTTCTCCGGACGGGAGATATCTCCTGCTGCGTGGTGAGACCAAGGCTCCGCAGCCGCAAGCGGTCAAGCTTGGGATCATCGATCTCAGTGCTGCGACGCCGGCCATAGCAAGCTTGACCATTCCCGAACTGGATGGAACGTCGAACGGAACGTTTGCAACAGGGGGGTCGTCATTCAAATTCTCTCCTGATGGAAAGCGATTCTACTTCCTGGTTGGTAATTCGAACGACGTGGCAGTGACGAAGAAAGATCGTCTCTTCGCGTTTGACGCGTCGACTCTGAGTGCCGCGCCGCCGGCTCTGACGCTTCTCCCGAACGGAGAAATTTCGCTGTTGCAAACTGGGCGACACAGTCTGGATGTCTTGGCGCAGGGAACGGGGGAGGCCAAGTACATCGTCGTATCGAACAGCGGCTCTCCCGGTTCGGTGTCCATCATCAATGCAGCAGATAATGCGATCAAAGATACTGTGACAGTTGGGACGAATCCCGGCGCAGTGCTGGTGTATCAGACCGGTGCAGCACAGGCGGGCAACCAGGCGAGCAACTAGTCCACAGAATGGATGAGGCAGTCCATCGGGGTTCATCGGAATTCGATGGGCTGCCCATCATCAAGAGGTTGGGGTCACAGTTGATTGGAACTAGGTGCTTTGTCCGAGCAGGCTGCCTCCGGCTCGGATCAGCGCGGGACGTTGGTGCACCTCCCTTGGCCTTCGCCCCGCACGTTTTCATGTCGGTGAGACTGGGGGTTGCTTAGTAGCACGTGAACGGTCATAAAGGAAGCATGATATCGACGGATGACAATCGATTGTTTCTCCCGGCATGGGTCATTTCATTGACTTTGCATGGTGCGGTGGTTGCCTTGGCGCTTGCGTTTTCCACCCAGATCAAACCGATCGTGCAGGAAAACCTCTTCACATGGGACGTCGCGTTAGTGCAACAGGCAAATCCTGATTCAAAATCAGAACCAGTCGAATCGGTTGTCGCATCGGCACCACCGTCGGTAAAGAAGCTCCTTCCATCACGGCCCAAGTCAGTGCCGGAGACTTCTCAACCGGTCGTGCCGCTGGAACAGAAGATCGAAACGCCACCACCGATGATCGAGCAGAAGGTGGAGGTTCCTCAGGTACGCAAAGAGCCGGCCGAGCAACGGCTGGTCGAAGTGGCTGAGCCGAAAGCCGAGCCGGTCCTCGAATCCAAGGAGTCCGAACCCGTAGCAGTTGCGGCCCTGCCGGAACCGGTTGAGGCACAATCAGCTTCGCGTGAGGTGGTTCCTGGTCAATCGGCTCTTACACCTCTGTCGGAGATTCCTCCAGCCCAGGACGCCTCTGCCCAAGCATCGTCACCTGCCGGTGGAGTGGACGCTCCTGCAGCACAAATGGCGAAGGCTCCCGCACCGGATCATCGCTGGTTGGCTGAGTCGTTGTGGAGACGAGTGGCGGAACTCAAACGCTATCCGAATATCGCCCGCATGAACGGCCAAGAGGGAAAGGTTATCCTAAAAGCCATCATCCGATCCGACGGACAGCTGGCCTCGGTGTTCATCCAGAAAAGTTCAGGGCACAGTGTGCTTGATGAGGCAGCGATCGAAGCGGTGAAGCTCGCCTGTCCACTCGATATGAAACATGCGATCGGAAAGCCGCAAATCGTCGTGAGCCTTCCGATTGTGTACAGCTTAGCCAATTAGAGTATGGAGTGAAGCTGAAACTCATTATGAATAGTGAGTGGTTGGTCGCCCGGGTGCGGCATGTCCTGGAAGGAATGAAATGAGACGTTGGTTCGCGCCATTCGTCGTTGGGATGGTCTTGCTCTACAGCGTGCTTGCGCTGGGAGCCTCAGGCTGTCTTTTTGTACCGCGCGCAGCGCAGGAACATGACCACCACGCTCCGTCTCATGCCGGGCACTCCACGCTTTGTGCCTGGGTTTGCCAAGTCAACCCGACGGTGAGTCTTCTGACTACTGCGCCAGTGCTCGCAGGCTTTATTTTGGTGGCGATGCAGTGGTTAGTGACCGCACCATCACAAGCTCGTCTCTTTTCCGCTGTTTCTCGTTCTCGCGCCCCTCCTCAGTGATCCCTTTCTAGATTCGGATAGATCGCACGCGGTACGGGCGTGGGCAGTCCAATGAGGCTGTGCGTCGGACTGCGTCCTTCAACAATCTGTTTGAGTGCGGGGTGGACAATCATGTCTGAACTGATAGGTGTTTCTCGATAAGGATATGCGATTTCTGGCGGAATGCCAGTGATGTGCGTGGTTGGAGGAGGCGACGTAATCGCTCAAAAGACGGCTCCCTCCGATCCGCTGCTTGGCCGCGCGAGCGAGTGCTGCGGGATCGACTCAATATTCTCCTGTATGAACTCGAAGAGTTACAGCAGAAGAAGGGGACGGGAGGCGCTGATAGAGCGTACACCTATTATCAATGAAAAAGCTGACTCGGACAGCCGGAAGGTGACCAACGAAGCTCAAACCGCCGCCGGACCAGATGTTGAATTTTCCGGCAAGGGCATCGTCAGCGCAGGTTGTAGATGTAGCACGGGACAGAGACAGAGCTCGCATGGACGGAATGACGAATTTGACGGAGGTGTCGAATGAACAAATTGCTCTTGCGCGTAGACGAGGCGGCCGAGTGTTTGAGGGTAAGCCGATGGACGATCTACCGATGGGTGGAAGAGGGCAAGTTGCGGGGCGCCAAGATCGGGAAGGGCAGTCTGCGCATTTTTAATGAGTCGGTTCAATGCTTGATCCAGAAGACTGAGGTCCTCGGTGACGGCACGTTGTCCGGCTCCATCCGTCACCGTGCCATTTGACACACCATTGTCATCTGCCGGTCCGAGGGATGCCCGCCATAGCACCTAAAGGTTGGGGAGATGTGATTTATGGAAGGACGTAAAACAGTCGTCGAATATGCTTGGCCGTATGTCATGTGAGCCGATCGCAGTGCCGATCGCTCTCTACCGGGTCTGGATATTCTGTAGCATCTGTCGGCAACGACCCGTAGACGGCTGAGCATCAAAGGCGTAGCAGTAAAGTGTGCGGATGAGTGGCCGGACGTTCATTATCGATCAAGAGCAGGGTCCGAGTTTGGCGGCCTCCTCTCTCGGACCATCGCGGGGCGCGGGTTTGCGCCCTCAACCTCCGCCCCGCATTGTTCTGTCGCAAGGTGCGTTGATGGCGATGGTCGGATGGACAATGCTCATTGCCGAGTCGCCCGTTTTGAATTGAAGTAACAGCAGGCACGAGTGAAGCTGCGCGACTTCGCAGCCGTGGCTTTCTGCTTAGGCGGAGGAAGGAGGGTATGCATCGTCGATGACACTGATGACGCTATGGGTTTGTAGAACGCTGTTGTACATGACCGCTCTCGATACGATGATTCTAACGGCTCTCTCTCTGCCGCCTTCGGCCATGGCGGACTCGACGGATCGCTGGCAGACCTTGATAGAAGCAGGAATCGCCGCGCACGGACAAGCTCGGTATGAAGATGCGGAGCGCTGGTTTCTATCGGCCGGCCACGAGGCGACACAATTTGCGTCCGACGACCCGCGCGTGGCCGAGACGCTGAACCACTTGGGCCTGGTCTATCATGCCCAAGAACAGTATGAGCGCGCAAAGCCGTACTATGAGGAGGCGCTGGCTCGGTGGGAACGTGTGCTCGGCTCCGGCCATCGTGATGTCGCTTCCGTGTTGAACAATCTGGAGGAAATCTATCAGGAGCAAGGCGCCTTCGAGCAGGCCGAAGCATAGTATCTACGTTCCCTCGCGGTTGAGGAACGGATGCTGGGTCCAGGCCATCCAGAGTCGGCGATGGGTTACAACAACTTGGCCGGACTCTACCGAAAGCAGGGACGTCGTGTGAAAGCGGAAACGAAGTTCCGACTGGCGTTGGCCCTCCTGCAAGGGACCGATGGCGCGAGGTCTGTTGACCCGGCTCCCATCCTTAACAATCTGGCGGCACTCTATAAGGAAAAGGGTCTCTACGCTTGTGCCGAACCGCTGTATCAACAAGCTCTGTCGCTCCGCCTCGCTCGTTCGGGGGGGCGCCACCCGGCTGTCGGAATTTGTCTGAACAATCTGGCAAACCTCTATCATGCTCAAGGGCTGTCCGAATTCGCGGATCGATACTATCGTGAGGCGTTGGCGGTCAGGGAGACGACATCAGGACAGGAAGCCGCGCTTACAGGCACGATTCTCGGAAACTGGGCCTGGCTCCAGCATGAGCGGGGGCTGCTAGACGAGGCCAAGTTTCGCTACGAACGGGCGCTGGTAATTCAGCAAAAGACGTTGGGAAGCAGCCATCCTATGGTGGCAATGTTGCTCGATCGCTACGCTGGGCTGCTCCGTGATCTTGGACAGCGGTCGCAGGCAGGGCTTGTCGCAACCAGGGCCGCAGCTATTCGCGCCCAGCGGAACAACTAATCTACACAGCTGTAGGAGGCGAGAATGACAATCTTGGATACAGGTTTCGCGAACGCGGTCCGTGCCAGTCACCGCTCGTGCCGATATGCCCTCGGGCTGTCGGCAATTCTCTGGATCGGAGGCTGTGGCGGAGTGTTTACCGGAATCCCGGATCTCGATATTCCCGATGGACGGGTGTTCGCCCAGCGTTGTGCAGCGTGTCACCGCCAACCGTTTGGGGACCATGGAGTGACTCATGGAGTGCCCGATCCGCGGTTTCGGACCATGGAGGAGTGGCAGAAGGAATTGTCCCGCATGGAAGGACTCATGCGGGAAAAAGGACTGCCGCCTCTGACCGAGCCGGAGCGTGAGGCGATCGCCCGCTACCTGAGCCGACACGCGAAATCATCGGGCGGATGACTTGGCTGTGGATTTCGGAAGCGTGCGTCCGGTGAGGTAGAAGACGTAGGCCGGCACCAAGGGGAGCACGCAGGGCGAGAGGAAGGAGAGCAGGCCGGCCAGAACGGCGATGAAAAAGGTCGGGGTATCTCCACCCAGCGAACCCGTCTCCAAATAGAGATTATTCTCCTGGGTCCACTGCGCAATGACCCCCAACTGCTTCGTCAGAAGCGCAAAGCCGATAAGAACGAGCAGTGTCCCATTGATCAGCTGAATCGTCCGGATGTGACGCTTGAGCGAGCACAAAAGAGCGGCCGCGCGATCCAGTGCCAGTGCAAAAAACACAAAGGGAATTCCCAGGCCTAGCGAATAGCCCAAAAGCAACAGTGCGCTCTGGCCCATCGTGGCGGAGCTATAGCCCAGCGCCAAGATTGCGCCCAGTGTCGGACCGATGCACGGCGTCCATCCCGCCGAGAAGAAAACGCCCATGAGGAAAGAGGACATATAGCCACCCGTGCTGTAACGGCCCGCGTCGCCGCGGGTGTCCGCATAAAAACAGCGAAGAAAGAAATCAATTCCGCTCTTCACCCAGCCGAGTATTCCGGTGACGATCCCTTCAGCGGCCGAATCCTCAAGGCGGCTTAACCGACTTGATAACGCGGCGAACAGGCCCATCGTCGCCAGGCCGAACAATATGACGATCACCCCTCCGATACGGGCCAGCGGGTCTCGCAGGTCGAACGCCAATTGCCCGATGGCGCTCACTGCCATGCCAAGAGCGACGAAGATGATCGAGAACCCGAACACGAACAGGAGCGCGTGGATCAACGGTTTGGGTCGGGCCGGTTCTCCCGGCTGCGTCGAGGCAACAGTTGTGATGGTCATCCGCGCTCGTGTCTGTCTCATTCCTCTGCCTTCCGCTGCCGGATTATACGTCATCGCACGGTGATCGAAGGACGTTCTTCACGACCCCCGTCCTGGTCGCGCTTCGACACGCCATGCAGGATCCAGCTCCGCTGGCGGATGAATCCGGTCTGAGCGAAACACCTCATAGGACAAAGACGAGACGTTCTTGTCATCGAATGTGTCCGAACGTTCGGCTTGCCGCCAATCATCTGTACGCATGATTGGCGCATCGATGATGGAGGGTCACGCAGTCACCCCGTCACTAATTCGCCGGGCGTTGCGGTCAAGCTGGTCTTGTCGAACTGTAAGAACTGTAGCAGCCGTAAGCATGCATCGGTAGACAAGGTGTGCGATGTGCCGTATAGAGACGGACACTATGGTGAAGTTCATGACGCGTTCTCCTGTTTCCCGTCAGAATGTATGTCTCATCGGCCTTGTGAGTCTGGTCTACGGCGCACTGCTCGTGATGGCCGCGGGTTGCACACTCGCTTATACTGACGGGTCTCCGAGTCATCAGCATCACCATGATAAGCAAGGACCCTCCACGCAGCACTTGCTATGCGCATGGACGTGCCAGGCGACAACAGATGCCGCTGTAGCGATCGGGCCCCCACCGACAGTCGCGGAGCCGTTTGTTTGGCTGGCCGATCTCGCCCCCAGTCGGTGCATTCTTCCGACCTGCACTTCCGTAATACGTTTTCGTGCGCCTCCAGCGATCTTTTCTGCCAGGCTCGGATAAGCAATCCTCGATAGGTTCGTTTTTTCACGCTGGTGCTTATCCAGCCTAGAGTATCTCTCTACAACACCAAGCTATGTGTGTGTATTGTCCGGGCAGGCAACCCTCCGGCTCGGACCAAGCGCGGGGCGAAGGTTGCCTGCCTCCTCCTTCGCCCCGCGCTTTTTATTCCAGACGAGTTGAATGGTGATGACTATTGCGCAGGGTAGCACTTTCTGTCCCGAGTTAGGACATGCAGCAACGTAACCAATGGATTTCGCTGCTGATACTCAACGATCCTATCAGTAGGTGTCAAAAGTCGGCGTCCCCTTCTACCTTACGACCCTCTCGCGCCCCGCCCGTTTTCACGCTCGGATAATTCAGGCAGGACGCCTTCATCGATGATTGTCGTGTAGACGGCAAATCTACCGATTCTGTTTGTCTAGCTTCTTCGAAACTCATTCCGCCTGAGTCATATAGTCCGTCTGTCAGTACATCGGAACAATATGTGACGTCCAGAGAGTGGTGGCCCGCCCCTCTCGGACAGATCGCAGCGGGGATTTTCACTCGGATGACAAGTGCGATATTACGCCTGTCGGTTGCCCCAAGAAGGTGATCCGACCTCAGTGTGTCGGCCTTTGCTTCCCGATCCGATCGCTTGACATGGAGCCATAGCACAGGCATGGTTTGCCATATGAAGACGACGTTGAATATTGATGCGTCCGTCATGGCCAGACTGAAGCGAGAGTCCCTGCGGCAAGGCCGGACCATGTCTGAGCTCGTCGAGACCGTGCTGCGCTCACTCTTTCGGGCACGGAAAAGCCGGGAGGAGCTTCCCCCGTTGCCGTCGTTCAAAAGCGACGGGCATCTGGTGGAAATCGCCGATCGAGATGCGCTGTATCAGGCTATGGAAGGGCGATAGTGTTTGTCGTCGATACCAATGTTCTGGTCTATGCAGCCGATGAGGACGCATCGGCCCATGCGCACTGCCGACAATTGCTGGAAGGGTAGCGGCGCTGACGCATGATGCACGCTACGACGAGGTGCTCGACGATTGGTAGTGGGGGCACAAGGCTCTCTACACACACGAACCCCACTGGGAGCGATCACGGTTCCAGTGGGGCTCAACGGTTGACTGATGCGTTATCAGCTATCATCAGCTGTCGGCTCGCGACCATTCTCTCACTCAAAGAGTCACAGTATGTGAGGCCGTTACACCGACGACTTTCTAGCCTGTGGCTTAAATGCGAACATCGGCGACAATGCTGCCGGCTCATTCAATAGCCTGACGAACGCCTTCACCTGCTTGACCTGGCCGCACGACCCGAGCGGAGTCCCCAGAAGCCGGCCTCTCACACGCAAGGCCTGACCAGGTCGGATCCTGAGTAATCGGCCACGATGGTCCCCGCTCATCCGGTGAGGGCGTGCCCGCCCATTTCTGCAGCAACAGTTCGAAGGCGATCCGTTCGAGGAAGTGCTTGCGGGAGGTTTCCGCTTCGACGGACCTGACGACGTTCCATTCTGATTGTTGTCGGTGATGACCAGGCATCCCTCGTCAGTACACCGAAGCTCATGTTCCGGAGATTCGGCAGCCTCTGGACCATGCGAGGCATCGGTGAACCACTTGCGACACCCTCGGTGCACTTCTTGTGACCCATCGAGGATTTTCTGTCGCATCTGATGCACGCGGTGCACAGGTCTGTGGAGGGTAGTTCCAGCCTTTTGGTATACAAGCCCATGTGGTGAAGTCCGCGATGGTCGAATACGCGGACTTCGAGGGGGATGAGGCAAAGCGAAGGGCACCTTTTCAACAATCTGACCGGCTCGTCTCGAGAGGACACATCATGAAGACCAAGAAAAGGAATTTCGCGCTGAGAGCCATGGTTGCCGCGGTGATCGCCGTAGGTGCCATGGTGTGGACCGGCAACGTCGATGCGCGCGTGGAGTATATCATTCTCGGGAGTGGCGGCTTGGCGAGCGATGCCATGAAGGGGCACGGCTGGATTGACGACACTGATACCGACTTGGGTGACAGTCACCAGGTCTCGTTCTTGAAGTTTAGCCTGAATCAGGCGTCGTTGGTTGATATTACGATGACCGGCGCAAATGAACTGGGCTTGGACCCCGCCTTTACCCTCTACGCGGGCCTCATGGGCGATCAGGCGCATGATGACACGGCGTTCGACCCGAACAATCCCGTGGATGGGAGCTTCACTAAGATTGCGTCGCCGGTTGATGACGGCGAGACCACGGATGCGCTCGGGCGCGTGTCCCCGTTCCGGGATACCGTGAACATTGACTTCGAAGGGCAGTTCAATGCGTTTGGGTCTTGGAGCATGGCGAGCGACCCGGAGGATGGCGGAGTCTGGCGTGTCCTTGAATATCTCACACACAAGAACGATACCAGTGGCAACGAATCGTTGGTCGGGTATTTCCTCCCTGCCGGGGATTATACGATCGTCGCAGGGGGCGCCGCATGCAATGACGCAGTATCGACCTGTGCCAGCCCATTTATCACCGGAACTGTCAGCTTAAATACTTCTCCGGTGCCGGTCCCGGCAGCGGTCTATCTATTCGGAACGGGGCTCGCCGGCTAAGTCGGTCTAGCTCGCCGCCGGATGAAGGCGAGAGCCTGGAGCGCAGAGCCTGGTTTGGACTGAGCAAAGGCGACTACAAAAAGGCTGCTCTACGGATGCAGAGAGACAGGCTGCGGCTGCACGGGAGCCTGTCTCACTCCTTTTTCATCTTGTTCAGGATGAGGATATGTGAGGCTCATGACGGAGAACCTGACCATGAAATATTCAATATTGTTCATAAACGAGAAATGGACATCGGCGCAGAAATCATATTCGAGGAAGAGTCTGTGTAGCTTGATCTTTCGGCGTCTGTGTACTGCTGGGCAATCTGCAATCGGCTTTGGTTATGTGTCGTTCGACAATGCCGGCACCTTCAACGGGACGGATGTCCTGACGTATTCCAATACCCGAACTGCGTACAAAGCCCACGGGTGGGTGGATGGAACCGACGCGGACTTGGGCGACAGCCACCAGATCGGTGGCACATCCGCCCGCTGGTACCGCTTCACGTTGAATCAACAGGGGTTGGTCGATCTCTCCGTGATCCAGAAGACCGCCGGTCTCGACCCGGCCTTCACCTTGTACAGTGGGGCGTTTGTTACCAGCGCCCATGATGACACGACGACTGATCCGTTGAATCCGACCGACTCCAATTTTTTGCCTATCCAGAGCGTCATTGATGCCGATCCCAGCGGCCTGTACCTGAAACACTCGGGCTACCGAGATACCGTCAATCAGACTTACGAGGGCCAGTTCGATGCGTTCGGCAGTTGGAGTATGGCGAACGATGCCGGGCTGCATGCGACGGTGCACTATATCACTGCCGTGTCCGGGACATCCGATTCCGATCCTGGCCGAGGATTGACCTGGGGTGGTAATGGGAACCACGACACCGCCGTGGGCATGGGTGAATCGCTCTTGCAGTATTACCTGCCGGCCGGCACCTACTCTGTTGCCATAGGGGGTGAGGCGTGCAACAACGGCCTGCCGTCCTGCACGAGTGCCCCCTACTCCGCGACCTTCTCATTGAACGTACAGCCGGTGCCGCTGCCCGCCGCCTTCTGGCTGATGGGGAGCGCTCTGGGGAGCCTGGGGCTGCTGGGACGGCGAAGGAAGCAAATCGACACGTAATGGTCAGGACCACTGTGGGGCGGCTGCAATCAGTTATCCGCTCTCGCGTCGGCGACAACCGGAGAACACCATGACAGTCACATTCAACCTTCACCTTCGGCACTGGCTCCTGCTGCCTCTTTTCCTCCTGGTCACGGAAGCCCAGGCTCTGAACGTCTCCAATCCTTTCGATCCGTTCAATCCTTTTCCCGATCCCATCGTCAAGGGGTCGCTGCACGTTAACTTGACACCGATCGTCTCGTCCGGCGGCGGATTGACCGCCCCGAATCTGTTGATCAGCGCCAACGACGGCACCAACCGTCAGTTCGTGACCGACCAGATCGGCCAAGTGCGCCTGATCAAGGAGGGAGTCTTACAAAGCACCCCCCTTCTCGATGTAACCGCACGGTTGCCGACCTTGAACCCCAACCATGACGAGCGGGGACTCCTCGGTCTCGCCTTTAGTCCGACCTTTTCGACGCCCGGCACTCCGGGCTATGGCAAGCTGTATATCTACACCAGCGAACCGGTGACTCGTCCGGCGGATTTCACGGTTCCGATGCCGTCCGGAACCGCCTTCAACCACCAGAATGTGGTGACCGAATGGAGCGTGGATCCCAACAATCCCGATATCGTCAACCCTGCGTCCCACCGCGAGATCATGCGGGTCGATTGGCCTCAGATGAACCATAACGGCGGGATGATGGCGTTTGGGCCGGACCATCGGTTGTACATCTCCATGGGCGACGGCGGCGCCGGCAATGACGTCGGGGCCGGACACGGCGCCACAGGGAACGGGCAGAATCTCAGCAATCCGCTCGGCGCCGTGCTGCGTATTGATCCCCACGGCAGCAACAGCGCCAACGGCCAGTATGGGATCCCGAGCGACAATCCGTTCGTCGGCACAGCGGGCGCCGCAGGGGAAATTTACGCCTATGGCCTGCGCAACCCCTGGCGCTTCAGTTTTGATCGAGCCACCGGGGCGTTGGTGCTCGGAGACGTCGGCCCGCCGGCGGCAACTATGGCTGGAACCTCAAGGAGGGCCAGTTCAAGTTCGACCCGGTGACAGGGGAGGTGTCCAACGATCTCACCGGTCTCCCCCCGGTCTGATCGATCCGGTCTTACAGTACGACCACGACGACGGCACGACGCTGATCGGCGGGTTTGTGTATCGGGGGAGCGCCGTGCCTGCCTTACAGGGGAAGTATATCTTCGGCGATTGGGGCGCCTTTGCCGCTCCTAGGGCGAGAATATTCGCGGGCGATCTGACGACGGGCGCCATCGAGGAGATCAATATCGACAACCTCACGTTGAATCGGTGGTTACTGGGGTTTGGTCAGGACGCCAAAGGCGAGCTCTATCTCCTCGTCACCAACTCCCTGGGGCCGTCTGGTTTGACCGGAGGGATCTACATGATCTCGGCGGTGCCGCTGCCGGCTGCGGTGTGGCTGTTCGGATCAGGCTTGGCCGGTCTTGTTGGGATGGCTCGTCGGGAGATGCTGGTGAAAGCTTAAAGAACGGTTCTACCAGCTTGAAGGGATTTTATGATCCCTCCGGGCATGTTGCTGCCGAGTACAGGCCCGCTTGCTCTCTCTTCTCCATCATTCATTCGTCTCTGCTACTCTTGGGAATTCCAGTAGGCCGCTGACGCCGAGTGCGTCGCTCGTTGTTCGTGAAGCGTGATAAACGTCGACTTGAGAGTTTCATGTTTCGCGTTTCTCGTTTCAAGTTCGAAGGGTATGTTCGCATACAACTCGAACCTTGAAATCAGAAACCTGAAGCCCTTGCTCTGGGCGACAAGATGCGGTATTCAGATAATTTCAGCGCCCACCGGAACGCATACTGCTAACTAGCGGAGCAACAGGTCGTACGCGATGTGTGCGATGCAGAAGAACGATCATGGTTTCAATTTCAGTTGCTGTTCAGCCAGCCAACCCTCGGTGCCGACGTCACTGCGGACGGAGTAGATCCAGCCACTTCCCTGCAGGTCCCCATCAAGAATGGTGAGTACGGTTCCGGGGGGAATGGCCGGTCCTGGCTTTGTGCCCTCGGCGTCTTGGCGTAGCTGTATGTTGTGACCAGGAGCGGTGGGATCTGGCTGTACGCTGACCCGCTGCCCCTCGCTAAACAGCGGGGCTGGTATAGTGGGAGCGGATTTCAGCGCCGGTGATGAGGGGGTGATGGGCTGAGTTGGTGCGAGGAACGACCAGTCCTGTTCAGGCTGCTTCGAAGGCACTGCGGTTGGGGGCGTCGGCTTTAGAGCGACGGGCGATTGCGGTGCCGCGGTTTCACCGAGGAGTGGCCCGACATACTTCGTGACCATCTCAGGCTCCATCGCGACATAGACACCACCGCCGATCAGCACGAAGAACAGAACCCACAGAAGAGGACGGCTGTTTGATTGCTTGGGCGGCTTTATGGGCTGAGGTGATCCAATCGTGGTGGTCTCGTCCGACCACTCTTCCGTGAATTCCAGATCCGGCTCAGGTTGACGCGCGAAGAATAGGTTCCAAGTACGAGGACGGTCGGCGAACGACGGACCTCCAGCGATAGCAAACACCGAGTCCCTCCCTCTAGCAGGCAGTATCAGGAAATCTAACAAGGTACTGACCGTCAGGCCTTATTCAATCCCGACCAAGATACCAAGTTGGTCAGAGCACTTCTACTGCAACCGCCTGTCTGCATGCGGCACCCACAGGCAGGCTGATATGCCGATGCGACCGGGCTGGCCTGGCATCTCGTCGGTTTCGGCACAAACTGTCATGAATCATGTGGGTTAGCTCAGCAGCAGGTCGAATAGGATACGTTCGAGGAAGAGCTTTCTGTACGCCTCGGACTTGCGGACTTGGCGGCTTTCCATCGGGTTGTAATCGTCGGTGATGGTGAAGCCCTCGGCGTCGGATATCGTGTGCTCGTGGTCGATGAGCCATTGAACACGTCGATCGGCGCTGGAGGGATCGAGCAGGATCGGGGTATCGGACGCCAGAAAGATGAAATCGGTGAGCTCTTCCTTTCAGCAGCGCATGTGTCGTTTCCGGACGGAACATCGGAAGGGCGCCGAGCACATGCTGGTAATCCAGTACGCTTCGATCACGTGTGACATCGACCGCGCTGATGACCGAGGCGTCGGAGAGCATCAGGCGGAGTCCCCGTAGCTCGTCGTCCACCACACGTACCCAACCATAAAGACTTTCCGCTTCTGAGCGGACCGTAAACCCTTCGACCGGCTTGGGGGTGGCGGCAAGCCCGACCATCGTCATCACAGCGAGTGCCACTGCTGTTGCCATCACCGATCGGGCTCGCGCGGTTGCGGATTGTTCCTGCCAACCAACCAAAGCCGCGAGCGCGACCAACAGCAAACTAAGGGCGATCAGGATCGCTTTTGTTCCGAACATCGGCAACAAATAGAACCCCCCGTGCTGACGGCATAGACTGTTCCGGCTGCCGTTCCCACAGCGCTCAGGTCATGGGTCGCACGTTTAATGACATAGGGGCCTACCATCGCTAGCGCGGTGAGCGGAAGTGTGAAGAGCAACAACGCACTCGTGAACGCGCCGCCGCGAAGACCGAGTGAATCCGTCAGGAGAAGAATCGGGCTGGTCAGCAAAGGGATGATCGCAGTGCCCACGGCGGCTGCTACGATCACATGACTCAAGCGTACGGCTAGAAATCGGTCGGCCAGATAACCGCCAAGGAGATAGCCGAGTGCCAACGCGATCAGCGTGACTGCAATGAGCGGCGCCCAGACGTAGAGGCTGACCCCATAAAAGGGTCCGATGATACGGGTGCCGAGCAGCTCTAGAATCATCACGGCAGCGCCGGTCATCGTGACGGTCAGGTAGAGCACCGGCACATGGCTTGAGCGCTCGTTGTCGGGGAAGTTCCGCATAGCTTGTGGCTGTGACTCCACGGATGTCTTGTCCCCACGCCTCCATCTACTAACTAACTCTAACTAATACCATGAATCAGCTCAGGAATTGCGGAGCATCTGGTGCAAGAGTCGTGGCTGAGAAGCGATTTCTGTCGCATCTGTTGCATCAGGTGCAGACGGCTGTAGAGCACGATGCCGACCGTTGGTAGACCAGTGCGCGATGGGAAGAAAACGGACGTGCGTCATAGGGAATGAAAGAGAAAGGAGGTGTAGGTAGAACCAAACTCTCACGTAGGTGCATCGCATGTATGGTCGCGTACGTTTCCATCAAATAGGCAAGTCAAATCTGTTGATTCGCGAAGTAAGGAGATAGTGTTATGAGCAATAGATCACTGTTACTGGGATCTCTCTCTGCGGTAGCCCTTACCCTGGCTGCCGGCGTCGCCTCCGCGCACGTCGGATACGGCAGTTCCCTCTATGATCAGGGGACCAATACCTTCGGAGCGCTGAACAACTTTACCCCCACCGTCAGCAGCAACGCGGGCTGGATTTCTGGCATGAGCAACAACGGCGTCAGTCGCACCGCGACCGTCGATACGCTGGCCGACACCCACAATAACCGCTTCCGGTTCTTTACGCTCACTGCGCCGTCCGCAGTCAGCATCACCGTAGAAGGCACGGCCAACAGCAATGGGGCCTCGGTGCTGAATCCGGGCTTCTCTTTGTTCAACGGTCTGGTCTCGGCGGCCTCGCACGATGGCGTCGGTAATACCGCTGGACTGACGCCGGCCCAGATTACCGCCCTGCAAAGCA
>JARFPM010000049.1 GCA_030444405.1 Nitrospira sp. | reverse complement strand
CCGACAGGGTCGCCACGCGCCCCATAGCCCTCAACGGGCTTCCACAGTGGGAAGGCGCCCCGGACGGATGGACTTCGAAGCGACTCCTGACCGAACGTGGGAGGCCTCTGTCGCCTTCACGTCGCGTTTTTCCGCAGCCTGCTAGCTCCTCGCGCTTGCGCTGCTCCTCCTGGTCGCGACGGGCACTGTCGTCCCGAGCCCGCTGCTCCTCTTTATAGCGACGTTCCGAGTCCTCGCGCTTGCGCTGCTCCTCGGCAAACCGCCGCGCATCATCATCCGTCCGGCGCTGCTCAAGGGTCCGTGCCTGTTCCCGAAGAATCTGCGCCTCATCAGCAGCACGCCGCCATTCCTGGGCACGGGTCTCCTCTGCAGGACGTTGCTCGAGATCGTTGATCCTGCGTAGCGTTTCTACTCTCTGCTCATCCGCTACCCGTTGCGCGGCCCGTACATCGAGGTCCTGCTGATGCTGGATCGACCAAGATGGTCGCACTGCTTCTTCATACACATCTCTCTTCAGGTTGTCTTGGTGTTCCTCAATCGCCTGAATGGCATTAGGTTCTCTGCGTACCGTTGTGTAGCGGAGATGCTCTTCGCTTAGTCTCCTACGCTGTTCTTCCAGACGGGCCGCATCGAGATGTGCTTGCTCGGCTTTCTGCCTCTGTGCCTGACGGCAGGCTTCCTGAGCGGCACGCCGCGCCGCTTCCTCAGCTATCTGACGCCGCCTATCTTCCTGGGCTCGCCGAAAAGCCTCGTCCTGCGCTCTCCGAGCGGCTTCTTGTCTTAGAAAGTCGTTATAACCATTGCTCATGGCTACACTGATTGCTCAAACAGGGCCAATTCATTCCGTACCATGGCCGAAGCAAAAATGGCTCATTTGGGGTCGGGCATGCGTATTGACTTATTTGGATAACTGTAACCACTCGATTTGATCATGCCAGTCCCAATCAGCGCATCCTTTTATCATTCATGCTTCTCCGTGCCACCAAACCCCGATCCTCCCCGGTGTCAGGCATGACTATTGACTTATTTGAACGATCATCACCCCGGCAGAGCCTTGAGGTGATCCGGCTTTTGTGCATCGCTGAGTACGTGATTCGTTCTCCAAGCTCCCGCACTCGCCTGGTGGGTGGGACGACATATTCCAGCTTCTCCACGACCTTCGGCACCCACTTCTTTTGTGACGGAGTAGGAATGATGGTCACCCCTCAACCCCTCCACAGAACCGGACGTGCGGCATTACCGCATCCGGCTCCCACCTGAGGTGACGACGCCAAACCGGACCAAGGGATACGGGTGGCACACACGGGCAGGCGGCAACCAGTGCACGAGGTGCCGAGTCATGCGCACCCACGAGACCCGAGTCCGTTGGCTGCGCCGTTCCAGCACCGCGTGCCACAGTCGCCCCACGGCCAGACGGAGGGCACTGATCGCCCGGCTGTTCATGGGGACGCCGTAGTAGCGTACGTGTCCCAGGATCACCGAGCGGAGATACGCCCCCTGTTCGGGGATGCTCTGGTGCATCCGCCGCTGGAGTTCGGCCTTGACCTGCTGCAGTTTCGCCTGCCATCGCTGGCGCATCGTCTGCCGGACCACCGTGAACCATCCTTGCCGGGTCTTCCCACAGTAATGCGTGAATCCCAGAAAGTTGAAGGTCTCCGGTTTCCCCTCACCCCGCCGCCGCCGATGCTCGGCCGCATCCCGGCCGAACTCGATCAGGCGTGTCTTGTCGGGATGCAGGGCCAGCCCGTAGGTTGCCACGCGGGTCCGCAACTCGGTCAGCAACCGCTCGGCATCCACCCGATGCTCAAACCCCACGATGAAATCATCGGCATAACGCACGACCACCGACCTTTGGTTCAGGGTCAGGCAGGACTTTTGACTTATTTAGATAACTGTAAGCACCCGACTCGATCATGCCTGTCCCCCATCAGAGCTTCTGTTGTATCATTCATGCTTCTCTGCGCCGCAATACTCCCATCATCCCCATGAGCCATTGCATATATGGATGAAGAGTTTCTCCTCATGCCTTGCTACTCCTTCGCCACCTTCCCCTTGCGCGTCCATGGCACGTGCTGGCGAGACGTGGCAGCTACTTCGGGCTGATCCTCATTTCAACTTCTTGTATGGTTAGGATGGCAAAGGTCATACCCGGTCCGGGAAGGGAGCATGACCCAGTTCGTGTTATGCCGACGCTCATCTCGGCTCAGCGATTGATAGCCATCTCTGTGGAATCAGACACGTTCCCATTCACCTCGTCGTCCACAAGCCACTGAAAGAAACCGGTTTGAAGCGATATGCGGCGAGACATGTTGGCACAGAGCAGAACATCCTAGTTTGAGATGTGGTTCATTACAAAGGCGTTTCACATTGAGACAGCGTGCATGCTCGATGCACCGGATTGCGTGCGGCGAAAGCGGACAGCCGGATGGACAGACTTGAGGCAGAAAGGGACAACACCAGTAGCGATCCAACAACGAGATCGTTGTCGAGGAGAAGGAGGGATCACGTAATCAAGACCACTGCGAGAAGATTCCTCCTTTGAGCTGTGTACTTTTCAGGGAAGCTTACGGTGACCGACCGGTGACACACCAAGACGCCAACAACCCCATCCGGAAGCAGCGGATCCCTGGAACAAGATTCGCAGTTGGCTAGAGCAACGCCCCAGGCCACCAAGCGCACGAGGAAAGCGAGTGAGGATCGCTGAGGTGGCAGGGGAGCAGCTTCTTTGTTTTGCCTCGGAGGCGAAATGGTTCTTGGTTTCTTCCACTCGCTGAAACGAAAGAATGGGGAGTTCTCAGCCTGACCCCAATTTGTATGATGAAAGACGTAGGGTGAGTATCATGCGTGGGCAAACGCTGACCTCTGCAGTCCTTATCATGTGCTTACTCGTGTCGTCTTGTACCTCTCTTAAGGTGGTGCAGATTTCTGACAATATCACAAGTGACATTCATGCAGGCGATAGAGTCAAAATCGTTACAAAAGATGGTCGAGATGTAGAGTTCAAGGTTGTCTCTGTCACTTCGGAGGGCGTCACCGGAGACAATCAACAAGTCATACGCTTCAGTGATGTTGCTAAATTGGAGAAGGAGGAAGTAAGTGTCCTGAAGACTGCTGGCTTGGCAGGAGCTATAGTGTTGGGGCTGTTTGCCGTGCTTTTTATAATTGCGGCTGTTGCGATTGCCGCCGGCTGAGGGTAATCAGAACATTACCCTACATTCCTGAACATCACAGATGGAGGTACGGTAACCGCGCGCGACCGAACTACAGGCAATGTACGACTGCAGTGGGTTGTCGAAGCTCCGAGATTCGGATCACAAACCGAGGGCGAATCGGAGCGCCGAACCAATGTCCGCCATCTTCTCTTGCGGCAGTGTCGTAATGAGAGGACCGAGCCTTGCTTTCGAGACGGTCTGGATGTGATCCAGATTGACTGCGCAAGCCATCGGCATCCCGTCCGACTCGTTCAAGTAGACTTCTGAGGGAATGTCACGGACGGTCGTCGTGATTGGGGCAATGGTCACTTCTCCGAGAAACTTCAAGGCGGAGTCCCTCGTCAGGACGACCACGGGCCTGCGTTTGTCGGGTGTTTTGAAACTGTACCACCGGACCTCGCCACGTTTCATGCGTCGCCCCAGGCCTGCTCATTGTCCCATCCATCGAATTCGCCGCGCCTCACGGGTTTGCGTTCATAGCCTGCACGGTGCTTGCGTTCGAGCGCAGTCATGCGCAATTTCTCCAGAGCGGAACGTAGGGCCTTGCGGGTAAATGACGACCGGCTCGTTCCCAGCTCTCTCGCCGCCTTGTCAACCGCTTTGACCAGGTCGTCATCCAACGTCATTTGTACCGTTTTCATATTCCCTCCACATTCTGATAGCTAGGCCTATGTGGATTCTGCGGGAACAGGCTCGAAAATGCAACGATATGGCAAGGTTCCTATCGGGCCTAATCCTCACCGAAACGGCGCCTATCTTGTGAATCAATCGTTATCCGGGACCAGCACAGACAAAGGGGATTCTTTTGGCGTTGAACATCCGTGCGGGAAACAGGGCATATCTCAGGCCGTGGTTCGAACTCGTACCTTGAGATGTACCTCAGCTCCCAGGCGGGCTAGGAGGTCGATCAGGGCGTCCGTGCTGAGCAGATCGCTGACGTGGGGCTGCGTCACGCCGAGCACGCAGCGCCCTGGTGGGAGCCTCACACGATCGAGAAGAATCTCAGTGCTATATTGCCCCCCCCGCGGGTTATAGCTGGGCCCCACGATGCTCGCCTTTGGAAGAATGACGGCCTGTATACCGAGCACCGCTAATTCCTCGATCAGCGCCTCAAGGTCCCGTTGCTGCGTCCCCTCGAATGGCAGGATCTGTGCGTCGACAAACTCTTCGCTCATGGATCTATGTATCTAACAGGTTACGGAGGAAGCTTCCGTTCATCCTTCGAGAGCCTCAGGACGAACGGAGCGGCCGGTGAATGTACCAGGGTTGTTCCGTTCGTGCTGAGCCCTTCGACGAGCTCAGGACAGGCCTGTCGAAGCACATAAATCAAGTTCTTCCGGAGCCTGCGAAGACGACCGAGACGTTACGACAAGCCCCACGGGCTCACTTTATGCCTTTTAGGTCAACGTGGAAGACAAGAATGCGGGGGATCAAGCTCGATGCCACAGCACGAACCTATAAGTTCACATTTTCATGGCAATGGATCGGGCAGTTATCTTTGACTATCTTGTGGCATCCGGTTACGACTGTGGCATTTGACGCCACTCCCGGCTGAGTAAATGTGATTCTTTTCCACGAAAGGCGTCTTTCATGCCTGTGCAAAACACACGTTCATGCCTGTGAGCGCTCATGAGGATTGTGGGCCACCTTGACATGGATGCCTTCTTCGCGGCGATAGAGGAGCGGGACAACCCGTCGCTGCGCGGATTGCCTCTTGTGGTCGGTGCTGATCCTCATGGCGGGAAAGGTCGGGGTGTGGTGTCCACTGCGAATTACAAGGCACGTGAGTATGGAATCCATTCGGCTCTGCCCATCTCAAGAGCCTGGCGGTTGTCAGAAGCTGCAAAGAAGCAAGGAAGGCCCCCGGTCACATTTCTACCCGTCCGTATGGAACGGTATGCTGAAGTCTCGGCACATGTCATGGAGACCCTGCGGCGATTTATCTTCTTGGTTGAGCAGGCCAGCATCGACGAAGCCTATTTCGACTTGAGTTCATGTGAGTCCTACACGTTTGCCGAGGAAATCTGCCACAAAATCAAACTCGCTATTCGAGAAGAGGAACGACTGACTGCATCAGTCGGCATCGGACCCAATAAGCTCATCGCCAAAATCGCCTCCGGCATGCACAAGCCCGATGGCCTGACCCTTGTGAGAGAAGAAGACGCCGCTATCTTCCTCGCCTCCCTTCCTGTACAGGCCATCCCTGGCATTGGGCCCAAGACGGAAGGCGAACTTACCAAGATCGGCGTGAAGACCATCAAGGACATGCGACGGTTCTCTTTGGAGGAGTTCCACGCAATGTTCGGGAAACGGGGGTTGGATTTCTACGAGAAGATTCATGGCAGGGACGAGACTCCCATCGAAGAAAATCATGAAGTCAAATCCATTGGGGAGCAGGAAACCTTCGAGCAGGACAGCGGAGACTCACAGTTTCTAGTCGAACGGCTCAAAGCACTGTGTCAGCATGTAACGCGCCGGGTGGCCGCCGAAGGGTTTACGCATTTTCACCGCGTCGTGCTCACGGTGCGGTTTGCCGATTTTGAAACCCACTCACGCAGTCACACACTCGCGTCTCCAATACGCGACCCGAAGGTCTTGGAAGAAAAGGCAACGAAACTCTTCGTGCCCTTTCTAGACGAGCGAGAGAATCCCAACGAGAAATTGATTCGCCTCCTGGGCGTTCGTGTGGAAAAGTTGGAGCGATTTGGTGTTCATGTTCAGGCGCCGCTTATCGAGTGAGTCGGTATGCACGAACCCGTACGTACCCTTTTACCCTGTAGCCATGACGAGAACATCGTGGAAAAGCTCTCTCAATTTAGCTACGGAGTCGAGCCTTTTGTCTGTCTTCTTCCTCTAAACCACCGCCATAAGAAGTACAGCGGCGTTCCGGCTAGGACCGTCGCAAGTCCCAAGCCCCCTTCCAATGGTCGCTCAGAGACAGCGTTCCAGATGATCACGATCGACATGACAATGAAGAACCCAGGAACCAAGGGATAGAGCGGAGTGCGATAGGGGCGAGGAAGGTCAGGCTCTTTGTGGCGCAGGATCAAGACTGTCCCCACCGCAAGGGCGCTAAACATTGTGAGTACGGTCCCGCTGTAGATCACCAGCTGCTCGAAGCTCCCCGATAAAATCAAGGCTGAGGCCCAGAGGCTCTGGAGAAGGGTGGCGTGGATCGGTGTGCCTCGCGTGCCGGAGGTTCTGCAAAAGTACGACGGAATCAGTCCATCTTTAGCCATCGCGTAATAGACACGAGGTCCCGCCCACACCATGGCGCTTATCGCTGCTGTAATCAAAAGGCAGAGCATCATGGTCACGAACCGCGCGGCGTCCGAACCCAGCAGTGCTACTGCGACCTTGCTTGCGACAGGCAAGAGCGGAGGCTGGGCCAAATCCGTGACCGACAACGCGTAGAAGTACAATGCGTTCAACGCGAGATAGAGGAGCGTGACAAACAGCGTGCCGCTGATCAATGCTCGCGGAATGGTGCGAGCCGGCTCTGTGACCTCTCCGGCCAAATAGACCGCTGCATTCCACCCGGAATAGGCGTAGAGGGCAAAGATCAACGATACGATGGAAAGTCCGATGGTTGGGGCAGCACGCGCATCGGAAAGACTGAGATGCGTCCAGTCGCCCTTCCCTCCCATCGCGCCTGCCGCGATCAGTGCAATGATGGCACCCATGTTCAATATCGTGAGCGCCCGTTGAAGAAAGCCACCTGCTCCTCTTCCTGCAACGTGAAATGCGGTGACGGACCATAGGAGGATGAGTGCGATGACTGTCGAGAGCAGACCTCGTTCGCCATCAAGCGGAAGGAGTTGATTCACATAGGCGGCGAAGCTCATGGCCCCTGCCGCAATGGCCGCACTGAAGCCGACGGCGAAGGATGTCCATCCGCTCAGAAACCCGATGAGCGGTCCATAGGCGCGGCGGAGATAGACATATTCTCCACCGGCCACCGGAAGGGCTGTCCCTAGCTCACTGTAGGAGAGGGCGCCTGCAAGGGCGATGAGCCCTCCCATCAGCCAGATAAAAAGAATCAACCCTGGATGGCCGAGATCGCGTGCCATCAATCCTGTCGTGGTGAAGATGCCGCTGCCGACGACGTTGCTGACCAGCACACATGCGGCAGTGAACCAGCCGATGCGACGAGGGAGTGAGGAGGGATCATTCTCAACTCTGTCCATCGTACGGATTGATCCTACTGTTCTCTAGGGTGAACCAGTGGAACAAACCGTACAAGAGTCAGAGTTTTTCGCTGATAGCCCTCTGCCGTCCGATGATAGAGGTCAAGAGTCTGGATGCCTCGGCCGACCGGCAGGATCAGCCGACCCCCTACCGCTAACTGGTCGAGCAGCGGTTGCGGGACGTGTTCTGCTGCAGCGGTCACGATAATAGCATCGAATGGCGCTTCTTCAGGCCAACCCAGGTACCCGTCGCCTGTCCGAACTCGGATATTCTTGTAACCCAGCTCCGTCAACGTCTGTTCTGCTTGGCGAGCAAGCGGCTCCACGATCTCGATGGTCAGCACCTTGTCCACAAGTTCAGCGAGAATAGCGGCTTGGTACCCGGATCCGGTTCCGATCTCCAGCACCTTGTCCGTCTTCTTGAGCTTGAGTTCCTCCGTCATGCTGGCAACCAAGGAAGGTTGCGAAATGGTCTGATTATGGTCGATTGGAAGAGGGCCATCGATATAGGCGAAGATCGAATAGCGGGCAGGTACGAAACGATGGCGTGGCACGCGCCTCATCGTCGCGATCACGTCAGGGTCTTTGACGCCGCTGGGGATGATGTATTGATCAACCATCCGCTGGCGTTCGATCGCACGGTCTTGATCCATAGGCTGAGAAGCGGCTCCTTTTCCTCCGTTACATGAGGAGGCCCAGCTCAGTATGCCGATGATGGCGACACACAAGAGCGGAAACCGCAAGGGACATTGACCAAGAGATGCCATGGGAAGCCACGCCAATCTTGTTCAGGCAAGTCTCTAAAGTGAGCAAGCGCAATGCCATGCCTTCTTGCACGGGAAACTGAGGCAGAAAGCTCTGTCGCGTCAGTGCTTCTGTAGCATTCCACTACAGGGGCAACCGCGGTGTTGTAGCAAGTTATCCCTGCTTCTTGATTCGTTCAATCTGCGCTCGCACTCCAACCTGGCGGAGAGGTTTGGATTTTCTCTTGCGCCGCCTCATGGCACCGGCCTTGCTCTATTCTTCCCTATTCTCGGGAGCCATTGTCATGCTTGATACGCCCAGCGATCTCCAGGCCGCGCTGTATTATGAACCCCTCCCAGATCGGTTTGTCCGATGCACCCTCTGCCCCCATGATTGCGAGATTGCACCAGATCACCGTGGCGCTTGCGGAGTGCGAATCAATCACGACGGCCAACTCTTCACGCGGGTCGGGAACCGCATTATCTCAGCGGAGATCGATCCGATCGAAAAGAAGCCGCTGTTTCACTTTTTCCCGGGAAGTACCGCCTATTCAATTGCAACCGTCGGCTGCAATTTGCGTTGCCGCTTCTGTCAAAACTGGACCATCTCACAATGGCCGAAGCTCAAAGAGATGGCGGATCGCAGTGAAGAGGTATCTTCCGCTGTCCGTGAGCATCCGGCGGACGAGTGGTGCGCCGAAATGGAGCCGCCTGAAGCCCGCTGGGGGGGTGGAACGAAGGTCGTTCCCTCTGAGGTGGTGGCAGAGGCCAAACGAACGGGATGCACGAGCATCGCCTATACCTATACCGAGCCGACGATCTTCTATGAGTTGGCCCTCTCAACGGCACGCCTGGCGTCCGCAGCTGGATTAGGCAATGTCTTTGTCACGAATGGATTTATCTCACTCGATCCTCTACGGGAGATTGCCCCGTACCTCAGTGGTGCCAACATCGATCTCAAATCGTTCCGCGACGGCTACTACAAGAAGTTGTGCGGAGCCAGGCTGGAGCCGGTCTTGGCTGCGATTCGGGAATATAAAAAGCTGGGAGTGTGGATCGAACTCACCACCTTATTGATTCCCGGGTTGAATGACGATGAGAGAGAAGTGCGGGATATCGCCAATTTCATCAAGACCGAGCTAGGCGAAGATGTGCCCTGGCACATCAGCCGCTTCTTTCCTGCTTATAAGATGGAGCACTGGAAGGAAACGCCGATCCCCTCGTTGCTGCGAGCTAGGGAGATCGGACAAGAGGAGGGGGTACGGTATATCTATCTGGGAAATGTGCCCCAAGAAGAAGGAGCCGAGAATACGATTTGCCCTGGGTGTGGAGCGGTCGTGATCCGGCGATGGGGATTTACCGTGGCGGACAATCGGCTTCGCGCCGGGCGATGTTCTGATTGCGGCCAGTTTGTGATGGGACGCTGGGCCATTGGAGGCTGACCAGGATATTCATGGGTGTGTCTGCCTTTGGAGTTTTGTGCGCGACGACGAATAGGTCGGTTCCGGAGAGGCGGTGAAAAGCAGCCATGATCGACGAGTATTCCTTCGGGAGCATCACGATCGATGGGCGAACCTATGACACCGATGTGATCATCTATCCGGAGCGCATCGACGATCGCTGGTGGAGGAAGGAAGGCCATTGGCTGCAACTGGCCGATCTACGTGGTGTGCGGGAAACCCATCCGAGCGTGCTGGTAGTCGGCACCGGCTATTTCGAAAGGATGCATGTCGATCCGTCGGTATCAGATTGGTTACAGCAGCAAGGTATCACCCTCATTGCCTGTGACACGACGAGAGCCTGCGCAGAGTTCAACAGATTGAAAGATACCCAGAAAGTTGTGGCGGTGCTTCATTTGGCCTGTTGATGGAGACCGCATCTCGGGAACAAGGATGACCGTCTCAACGAAACAACGGCGAGCCAGCTATTGCGACCGGTTGGAATCCGGCGTGCTGGCAGAACGTGTTGCACAAGCAAGGGAACGATTGCGCCGCTGCCATGTGTGTCCCCGTCATTGTGCGATCGATCGCCTTGAAGGAGACCTCGGCTTCTGCTTGGTGGGAGCCAAGCCTTTCGTATCCAGCTATGGTCCGCACCATGGGGAAGAGGCGCCGCTTCGCGGCTGGAACGGATCAGGTACCATCTTTTTTGCGAGCTGCAATCTGCGGTGCATCTATTGTCAAAACTATGAGATCAGCCAGTTGCGTGAGGGAAGGGACGTGTCGGCGGAAGAACTGGCTGACATGATGCTCAGTCTCCAAGAGCAGAGCTGTCACAACATCAATCTCGTCACGCCCTCGCATCAGGTCCCACAAATCCTGGAAGGGCTGCTGCTGGCCGCGCAACGTGGCCTTCACCTTCCATTGGTCTACAACACCAGTTCGTACGATGACTTGGAGATGCTTCGGTTGCTTGACGGCATCGTCGATATCTACTTGCCCGACTTCAAGTACGCCGATGCAGAAGCCGGGTTGAAGTACTCTAAGGTGCCCGGTTACCCCGAGATCGCGAAGGCCGCGATCAAGGAGATGCACAGGCAAACCGGCGACCTGGTGATCGATGAACGAGGTTTGGCCGTGCGAGGCCTGCTTCTGCGCCACCTCGTGTTGCCAGGTGGGGTCGCCGAGACGGCAGAGATCATGCGTTTCCTCGCCAACGAGATCTCACCGAACACCTATGTCAACATCATGGATCAGTATCGTCCCTGCTGGAAGTCATTCAACTATCCGCCGCTGAATCGGGGAATCACGAAGGAAGAGTTTGAGGACGCGGTAGAGGCGGCCAAGACAGCCGGACTGCACCGGCTCCACAGCGAACGTCCCGGCTCAGCGGTGGCCTGGATTGCGGAGGTCTGAGCGATGGGTTTGACTGAGCCGATGATACTCGAGTCCTCTCGGACTTCTCCCGCAGAGGAAGCAATGGAGATTGTGGAGCGGAAAGGGTTGGGTCATCCCGATACCATCTGCGACGCCGTGATGGAGGCCGTGGCCGTCCAACTGGCCCAGGCCTATCTCAAGACCTGCGGCCGCGTTCTCCATTTCAATGCCGACAAGGGGATGTTGGTGGCCGGCCAAGTCGCCTGCCGATTTGGAGGCGGTTCGGTGCTCGCTCCGATGCGGCTGGTGATGGGCGACCGAGCCACCTTCGAATGGAAGAACAAGCACATTCCAGTCAGGGAGATTGCCGAACAAACGGCCTATAAATGGTTCAAGCGACACTTACCGCGCATCAAGCCTCTCAAAGATCTGGAATGTCAATTCGAACTAAAGCCTGCGTCGGAAGAGCTGCGGTCCGTGGCTGAGCGGCCCCGGGAAGCTGTGGCCAATGATACGTCCGCCACCGTGGGATACGCTCCGTTGACGCCGACGGAGCGGCTGGTACTCCAGATCGAGCGATTTTTGAACGGCCGTTCCTTCAAGAAAGAATTTCCAGACACAGGAGAAGATGTGAAGGTGCTGGCTGTACGAAGGGGGAACGATTTGGCGGTGACGGTGGCGATGCCGTTTCTGGCTCCATTGATCCGTCGCGAGTCTGAGTATTTCAAACGGAAGGCATTGGCGGCAGGCGCGCTGGAGGATTTTGTGAGACGGAAAGGCGGGATCGGCCTTTCTCCGCACGTGTTCTTGAATGTGCTGGATCAGCGCGGCACCGGTGAGGCAGGCACATACCTTACTTTGTTGGGTACCTCAGCCGAGGCGGGCGATTCCGGCGAAGTCGGGCGTGGCAATCGCGTCTGCGGAATTATCTCACTCCGTCGGCCGGCCAGCGCCGAAGCCGCACCCGGCAAGAATCCAGTGGCGCATGTGGGGAAGATCTATAATGTGCTGGCCCAGGTGTTGGCGGAGGACATTCATAAGAAAGTGCCGGGATTGCTGGACGTGACTGTCTGGATCACGAGCCAGATCGGCCAGCCGATTTCCTCGCCGCAATCCGTAGTCGTCGAAGTCATCCCGAGAAGAGGCATGAAATTGGAGGCCGTGCGTCCGCAGATTCAGCGCGAAGTCCAGCTGGCCTTCACTCACATGCCATCGTTTTGTAAGGCCCTGATTCGTGGCCTGTACTCAGTGTGCTGATCACTGAGTGCGTCATGTGTGAATCGTGAAACGTGAAGCGTGGTCACCGGGCCGAAGCGTGGCGACAGGATCATCGTTGCCGATAGGAAAAGTTCCTGTAGATCTGCTGCGTCACCTCCTCGCACGTTTTGGCAAGAGCCGCGATCCGTCTGTCGTGGTTGGCGCAGGGATAGGGCTGGATGCGGCGGCGATTTGTATCGGGAGCAAGGTGCTTGTCGCCAAGACCGATCCCATCACCTTCGTCGCGGATGAGATCGGCACCTATGCCTTGCTGGTCAACGCCAACGATCTGGCGACGATGGGCGCCGCACCGAAGTGGTTTCTGGCTACAGTGCTGCTGCCTGCTCGTGCCACAACCGCCGCTTCCGTCAACAGCCTGTTCGCCCAACTGCATACGATCTGTCGTCGTCTGCGGGTCTCACTGTGCGGCGGCCACAGCGAAATCACCGACGCGGTCACACGTCCCGTCGTGGTGGGCTGTCTGCTGGGGGAATGTGCGCCTGACAAAATCGTCACAGCTGCAGGCGCGCGGGTGGGTGATGCGCTGCTCCTCACAAAGGGGCTCGCGATCGAAGCCGTCTCGATCCTCGCTCGTGAACGTGCCGACGAGATTCGTCGCCGGCATGGCACGCGATTCCTGGCTCAGTGCCGGCGCTATCTCACGAAGCCAGGCCTGAGCGTGCAGAAAGAGGCGCAGATAGCCCTGGCCGCCGGAGGGGTTCACGCGATGCATGATCCAACAGAAGGAGGGCTCAGCTCGGCGCTCTACGAATTGGCAGAGGCGGCGAACGTTGGCCTGAAGATCGCGGCTGACACCATACGAATTCTTCCTGAGGCGGCCCAACTCTGTTCTGACTTCGAGCTCAATCTCCTGGGCGTGATCGCCTCAGGGGCTCTTCTGATCACCATTGATCCGGCCTTTGAAAAGCGAACGCTCGCGCGGCTGCGTACGGCTCGAATTCCAGCGGCGCGCATCGGAACCGTGGTTCCGAGAAGGAACGGCGTGACGCTGATGGAGGATGGTCGCGCTCGTCCGTTTCCACGGTTTGCCGTGGATGAATTGGCGAGGTTCTTTCAACTGTCACGTGTTGGCTGACGGGAATGCCAAACTACGCTCGCCGATAGACTCCCTCCTCCTCCGACCACGGGATCAGGCCGAATTCTCCGGGCGGTAATGTTTCGCCTTTTCCAATGACGAGGGCGCCCCCTGTTCGCATCATTCCCACGAGGCATCGCAGCGTTTTGTCCTGCAACGATGCATCGAAATAGGTGAAGGGTAGGTACCGGCAGAGGATGAGGTGAAAGGTTTCCGTTGGCACCGCTTCCCGGATGTCCTGGACGAGAAAGGTCACCGGTTCACGATACTCCGGTTTGATCTGGAATTCTTCGGCTGTGCGATCAAACCCCTGCGTGCGCCACTCCTCCGGCAGATCCTTCAGGCAGCCGGACGAGTAATAACCCCGCCGGGCGCGGGCGATGGCTTGCTCGTCGATGTCGGTCGCGAGGATGACCAGCCGAACGGTCAGAAATTGGGCGTGGAGCTTCAACTTCCAGAGAAGTGAGAGACTATACGGCTCTTCTCCGCCCGCGGAGCCGATGCTCCAGCACCGTAAGACGCTTTCGTCTTCTGCGAGTGACTGCCGCGCAAGGGACGGCAACACCTCTTGCTCGAGAAACTCAAAGACGGCCTTGTCTCGATAAAACCGCGAGATGGAAATCCAGCACAAAGAGTCGAGAACCGTCCATTCTTCCGGATGGCTTTCCAGATACCTTCGATAGTCGGCGACAGTTGACAGGCGAAGGGTTTCAAGTCGCCGCTGAATCCGCTTGTAGACCTGCCGTCGCACCTTGCGATAGCCGGGCCAGCGGAGCCGGAGTCTCGGCAGGCACCATTGAAGGAATTGAACGCCTTCTACGTCCTTCATGACTCACGACAGGAATGTGACAAACGGGTTCTTGAATCAAACGGTTCTGTCCGGTAGTCGCATGTTATTGAAGACGGTGCTGTATATCATTCAAGAGGTCGTTCACGAGGAGGTCACGGTTGTCTCTCGTAACCGTCACGAGACGACAGTCTGGTCGGGTCTTCACCTGTTTGATGAAACCTTCCCCCTTCAGGGCGATCGTCGCGATGAGCAGCTTCGGCTGATTCAGCAGCGTGGTTATGGCGTCCGTAAAGCGCTGCGAGAGGCATTCCATCTTTCCGATTTCGTCGATCACGATCAGTCGCGACCGAGCATGCCTGATGTCAAGTTCAGCTAAGAGCTGCTCGAAACCGGCGACATCCACTCCATAGCGGCTGACCCGATGAGGGCCGGGGTGGTGAATGTGGGACAAAACCAGTTGGCGGCCGCAGAATGTCACGAGCCGAAAGCCCTCTCTGGCTCCCTGCCCGTCCCGGATTTCTTCTGTATAGAATCCCGCCGGGTGATAGTCCGCCAGGCGCTTTGCGAGTGCGCGAATCACCGTGGTCTTGCCGATGCCCGGCAGTCCGGTAATGAGAATATGCGAAGCCATGCACCGACGACGCTGTCAGTTCTTCCGTTTGTGGATCGTGATGTGATTCCCGTCCGGGTCCTCGATGACCGCCATCCGGCAGACGGGCGTGTCGAATATTTCCGTGACGAACGGCACGGCCCGTTCCCTCATTTTGTGGACAAAGGCATCGAGGTCCGACACTTCGAACGCCACCACCGCTCCCTTTGCGCCGGGCGGATGGCCCATGTCCGTCGTCGTAATGGCGAAGGTGGAGCTGCCAAGATCATACTCCACCCACTCGTCTCGATAGTGATACGTCATGTGTAACCCGAGCACATGTTCATAGAAGGCTCGCGCCCGTTCCATGTTCGAGACTGGATAGACAGTGAAGGCGATTGACGTGATCATAGGAAGAGTCCTTCGGTGAAATTGACCGAGCTGCGCATCATGCTGGTGTCACATGGTTTCTGGCAGCATGTTCGAGCACCTGCTGGATGTGAACGTCCACCTGTCGGAGCACTGAGGGTGAGACGCCGTACCCGTCGCTCTCATAGGTGAGAATGGGCATGCCTTGCCGGATGCTGAGCGGCTTCAGAATCGCTTCTGAAATCCGATAGGGGAGACAGTTGAACGGTCCGATGACGAGCATGCCGTCGTAGCCCTCGTGGGCGGCTTCAAGTCCCTTGCCCACCGTGGGAAGAAGTTCGCCATAGATTGCTGGCGAGACGTGCTCCGCGCCCCTTTCGAAAATGGCCGAGAGCGCGTTGGGCCCGGCCACCAATAATCCGGTTTTTTGGAAGAGCTCTCGAGAACGCTCCTCCTCATACTTCAAGGTGTGGTAGCTCAGCCATTGCTGAATGTACTCTTTGCCTTCCGGCTGAAACATCTTCGTGCAGGCTCTGGCTAGAGCAAGGCCACCCGGTTTCATGCCCCAGGTACCGGCCGTTTCCGCCATCGGGTGATAGGCGGCATAGAGAAACAACTCGCTCAGATCAACCGGCTTGAGGATAATGCCTCGTTCGGCGTACAAGTCGCGCACGCCGTCCATGAAAAACGAGCTGAAACGGGTGAAGAAGTCGCCCGCCACGACGACGCGTGGGCAGGTACGGGGATCTCTGGTGCGCGGCAGGCGCGCCACCCGCTCGATGAATGCGGGGAGGCCGGCCTGGAACTCGTCTCGTGAATGAGCGCTCTCGGCCAACCGCTCCCATTCCTGCTGAAGTTGATCGCCTGCGCCCTTGTGCCCCACGACACGAAACACATGATCGATCTCCACCAGGATGTCTCCGAGGATGATCGCCTGCGCCAGGTGTTGCGCGAGGACATTCTTGTCGAATCCAAGAAAGTCGTTATCCGGCTGGGGGTTGAAGAGGAACAGGTCGGTCAACCGTTGCTCGGTGAGGAACCGTTCAAAATACCCCATGTAGGCATCGCTGACGCAGGGTGCGCCACCTTGGAGCATGTAGAATCCTGCGATCTCTCCAGGTCGGCGATGCTCATGGACCTGAAGCAATTGGCCGATGCAGATCGGCAGAGGGAGACATTCGCGGCCGGAGGTGTACTGCAACCCCTTGTCGAGTTGGGTTCGGTCAAGCGGGATCACGGCGCCGGGGTGGAGGCCGAGCCAGCCTGCTGTCATGGCAAAAGCCCGGGTGTGGTAGGGGGAAAAGTTTGGAAAGTACACTCGGACTCGCGGATCAGTGAGCGGTACGGACTCCCCGTTCGATCGGATGACGCGGCCACCCGGGACGAGACGGCAGGGCGCAAAGGGTCTGGCTGTGGCGGCCTGCACGTCCCGATAATTGTGGATGATGTCTAAAAAGGCTTCCAGCCTCGTTTGCACTCCGGCATCGGCGGTGTGCGCGTCGATCTCGAGGACGAGGTAGGGTTTCGAGCCCAACTCTGCGGCGAGCATGGAGTGGGTGAAGGCGTCGATGGTACAGCTGAAATTGCTGACGCTCAACAGGAACAAGTTGGGCTGTTGTTTTGCAATGCCGACGGCATTCAAGATCTGGTTGGCAAAGTGCCAAGAGGTAGGTCCTTCTTCGCCCGGCATGAGACAGTCGGCTGGAATGACGGCCACTCCCATGCTGGAGAGTTTCTTCCCGACGGATTGTGACGCTTCCGGGGTAAAGGCGTTGTAGCTGTGGCCAGCGAGTAGAATGGCGGGCTTGCCAGCGGCGATGGCAGCATCGAGCGCCCGTTTCCCAAGTTCGCGGAGCGTCCGCTCCGCATCAGTCTGTGCTTGCACAGCGGCTTCCCACGCGCTGACGGCCACCTCGCGCCCGACTCCCACCTCCGCCACCGCCATGTCGACCAGGGCAGAGCAGGTCTCGTACCCGTCGATGAACTCCAGCACGGGCGAGAGTAAGCGGCGATCGGGAAATGCCTTGGCCAGAAAATAGGGTCCGGCCTGTGTGATTGGACAGAGGTACGAATCTTTGCACTGGCTTGGGTGGGGCATGCGCACGACGTGCGGGATGAAGATCAGACCCACACCCTTCTTCACCAGATCCAAGACGGCGCCGTGTGCAATCTGCGCGGGAAAACAAAATCCCGAATGTGAACTCAGATCCCCCCGCGGGTCGACATCCGAGAGCACGACTTCCATGCCGAGATGAAAAAAGAACGTAGAGTAGAGTGGAAACAGCGAGTGTGTCGTCAGGGCCCTGGGAATGCCGATGCGCGTGCCGCTTGCCACCGCTGTGCCGGTGGAACGGCCCAAGGATTGTCGTACAAAGGCTTTCGCGCTTTCGTAGGCTGGTCCCACGCCCCACGAGGTGCGTTCTACGCGTTCGTGCTTTGGGGTGGCCGATGGTGGAGCGGGGATGACCTGAAAGAGCACCTCGGCCCGCTTCTCGACGAGGTCCTGAGCCGCCGCGGTCCGGGCCTTGCGCTTCCAGACATTCTCATAGAGGCTGCAACGGCCTCCGAAAGGAAACCGCCGTCCAGCGACCTCGAACCGGTCGATGCTGCAGTACATCTTGCAGGCGCCGCACGTGAACCGGCCGACTCGCTTCATCTCCGGGGCGCCGAGCGTGAACAAGTCGACCGTGTGGCTCAGCATTGCCTCGGACCGCTTCAGAGCCAGGAGCCCGACCCCCAGCGCGCCGAGCAATTCCGGGTTGGGCGGGATCACGACCTGCCGACCGACGCTGTGGGCGAACGCGTACCCGACGGCTCGGTTCAGCGCGACGCCTCCTTGCAGAAAGATTTTCTTTCCCATGTAGCGCGGTCCTTTGACACGATTCAGATAATTGCCGGCAATGGCATACACCAGCCCGGCGACGATGTTGTCGCGCGGATGGCCCTGTTGTTGGGCGAGACGAATATCAGAATTGATGAAGGCTGCGCAGGTCGCCTTGAACTGCACCGGGGACGGTGCAGCCAGCGCGAGTTCCGCGATGTCCGAGACCGTGATGCCGAGATCGCCGCGGGCGCTCTCCTCCAGAAAGGAGCCCGTACCTGCCGAACAGGCGTTGTTCATCGCATAGTCGATGGGCACGCCGTTGCGCAGATAGATGTACTTGGAGTCCTGTCCGCCGATCTCAAAAATGGTGTCCACGTCCGGATCGTAATGTGTCGCGCCTGCCGCATGGGCCGAAATTTCGTTGTAAACATGCTCTGTGCCGAGGTAGGCACCGGCGAGCTCCCTGGCTGATCCGGTCGTGCCGATCACTCCGATCGGGCGATTGCCTACTTGGTTGATCAGTGCCTGAAGACACTCACGGGTTGCCGAGACTGGATTCCCTTTAGTCCGTCCGTAATGCGACGCCACCAGGGCCTGTGTCGAGGGGTCGATCAAAATGGCCTTGGTCGTCGTCGATCCCGCATCCACCCCCAGAATCAACGGCCCTTCGGGAGGGACCTGTCGAGGTGGTGCGGCGATCACTTGCACCCGTTCGCCATAGAGATGGAGCGGCGGGAGACGGCCCAGGCCGGGCTGTGCGGCAATCTTCGGAGCTGTCTCGCTCGGTGAGTCCTGCACAAGCAGGGCGGTCCCCCAGGCTTCGAACCAGGGGCTTTCGGGCAGCACCACGAACTCCGTGGCGGGCAGCTTGGCGCGCAATGCCGTCAGCATCGCATCGTTACGCGTGACGCCGCCGATCAAGAGGACTCGCCTCAGCTCGCGCGTGCCTTTCTCCAGCAACGCAATCACTTTGTTGGACATGCTGTCGTGCAGGGTGTGGAGAATATCTTCGGGCGTCGCCTCGTTGCGGTTCAGCTTGTGTGTGATGTCCGATTTGCAATGCACTGAGCAGCGCGAGGCAAGAGGTACGACCTTGCCGCTGAAGGACCGCTGGATCGCATCCTCCATGTCCAGGCCCATCCGACCGATCTGCTGCACGAAGAATTCGCCGCTTCCCGCCGCGCATTTATTGTGGGACACCACATTGGTGATCCGGCCATCCATCAAAAGGTAGACGAGGAAGGATTCCCCACCGAGCGACGCGACCGCGTCGAACGTGCCGTCCACCTCACGGAGCGCCCGCTGTACTGCGGCTACCTCGGAAGTATGACCGAGTTGACCGGACACACCGAAATACTCCGCATCGCTGAACTCCTGGCGGGCAAGTATCTCGTTGAGGATTTCGAGGGGCCGGCCTTGATGGGCCACGACCGCAGCGCTTCGGGCGTCGCCGCGCAAGGCTGCCACCTTCACCGTGAGGGCGCCGATATTCACACCGACGTACGACATAATTGAATACCAGGCCCTCTTAGAGCCGGAATTGCGTCGGTGGCGGAGTTTCACTCCCCCGTGGGACCAAGCGGCATGCCCATGAAGCCACTCCCCACGCTGAGAGTCAGTTGAATGTTAGATACTAACAGAAAGTTGGGCGGCCCTGTCAGACCGGAGGGATCTGACTAAGAATCTCCCGCTCCGCGTCCAGCCAATCATCGAGCGCATTCCCATGCCGATAGCCGCGCTCGCTGTAGAGCTCATAGGCTCGCTTCGCGATCAGGACATGCAAGTCTTCGCAGGGCGACACCGGCTGACGTGTGCGTGGAGTAGTAGGAGGAGCCGCTGCCTTGGCTGGTGAACTCACAGGCGCTCGGGCCTTTGTCTTTTTCGTCTGGCGTGAAGGTTCCAGGTTCATGGCTCTGTGATCCTCCTTCGAGCAATTGTCGATATGGACGGAAGGTAATCCGCGTGAAGAGACATGTTGAAAGTAAGCAATGATCGTGCCCCAAGATCTTTGCATTGTGACAAGGGGTAAACACAAGAGGAGCCGGCAGATCTTGTCGCAATTCGGGGCAATTCGATTCAGCCTGCTGCCGCCTTCTGCCACGAACTTCTTACAAAGTCGATGGTCGTGGCTTGCGGTCTTGATCCAAACACGTCTTGCCCTATGCGCAAAAGCCATAGGGGACGTACCGATCACGCAGCTCGAAGATGAAAACCGAGCGTCCGGGAGACACTGGATGGGTATTGGTCAGGGTTTCGTTGTTCTCGCCTCGGTAAGAGTTCGTTCTCGTAATTTCTTGACCAACTCCTCGTAGGAACTCTCGCGAATGATCTTCTGAAACTGACTCCTGTAATTCTTCACCAGGCTGACGCCGTCTATGATGATGTCGTAGGCATGCCACCGGCCCTCCTTTGCAAGTAGACGGTAGTCCATAGGAATGGTCGTTTTATCTGAACGCAGCTCGGTTCGGACTTCGGCATAGGTCCCTTCGATCCGTTCCGAGAGGTACAGCACTTGTTCTCCGCTATAGCCTTCGATCTTTTCGGCGTACCGGTCTGAGAGAAACCGTTTGAAGAGCTCGACGAACTCCACACGCTGGACCTGGGTGAGCGGAGTCCAATCAGCGGCCAAGGCCCGTTTCGACATTTCAGCATAGTCAAATCTGCTGGCGATCACCTCTTCCAACATGCGACGGCGAGGTATCAGTTTAGCCGGGTCTTTCAGTGCTGGGTCTTCGAGGATACTGAGAACCCGGCTAACTGTTCCGCGAACTGCCTCGGTAGGAGACTCAGTGCCTGGTGGCGCTGCCGCGATCACGACGAACCACATCACTACGATCCCCAACGCATCGTGGAGGATCCGTCGCCAACCCACGGCAGCCCGCAAACTCACCCCCCACCCCCTGTTACGGGTACGTGCCCTTTGCCCTATTCGTCAATCCAACACAAACGTCACCTTCAGATCCACGCGATACAAGGTAACCTTACTGTTTTCAATTACGACATGTTGCTCCTTTACCCAGGCCGACTTGATACCATGGATAGTCTTGGACGCTCGGGCTATTCCAAGCACGATGGCATCTTCAAAACTCTTGGGCGACTCGGAACTAATCTCGATGACTTTGGCAACGGACATAAAACTCCTCCCTTCCTCTCATGCGCATATGCGCGGTTAGTGGTCTGCCGCTCTCTGCTCAGGGCGACTCGATTCCTTGAGTGAGCACTCAGCAAAGTCAGCGCCAGGACGCGAGTGGCTGGCAGTTCGGCACTTACTCGATATCTCAGGGGGTTAGCTGAGGTATGGAAAAGGAAGGCAGTGGGATTGGGGAACTCTGCTACATGGCGCTGCTGCGATCTGTAGCAAAAAGAGGCACGAGCAAGTGAAAGGACCGGTTGATGACGTGGCCGATCCACGAATCCTTTCTCGTTGCGTAGCCTCACAAGGGGCAGCGAGGGAGTGCGAGCGTTCATGGCCTCGCAAGGCAGCACACCAGGCGCTTCACAAGTGTGGACCTATGCTTGCTTGAGATGTCGTGCTTAACTACCTAAGGAGATGCGGACATCCAGGGCACGGCTGAAGTCAGATAAGGGCGATTGGGCTCACCAGAGGGAAAGGGAGCGGGCATGAATCCGCAGATGGGAATGGTTGTCAGAGGTGTGGTGCTTACGCTGGTCGGGGTGATGTCTGCACCGAGCCTCATCTTTGCAGGCGACCAATCTCGTGCAAAGGAGCTCATCCAACAGACCTGTGTGCACTGTCACCGGTTGGAAGG
>JARFPM010000048.1:4244-51076 GCA_030444405.1 Nitrospira sp. | reverse complement strand
CACGTGGCAGAAACCCGCCTGGCTCCGGCCAACCGGTGCCCGGCACAAAGGCCGCGTCCAAGCAGTCCACGTCGAAGCTCAACCACACCGCATCAACACCATCCCATGCCACTTCGAGCGCCTGCTTCGCAGCATTTTCGATGCCCATTTCCACGCAGTCGGTCACGGTCATGATCGTGGTTTGGCGTTCACGGCCGGACTTCACGCCTGGTCTGGGCGCTTGCCAGCCGCCGATGCCGATCTGAACCAGATTCTTGGCCGGCACGTTGGGGATATTCGTCGCATGAAACCAGGGTGTGGTATGCATGCGTTCATCGAGATCGGTCTCCTGTGTGTCCACATGCCGGTCGAAGTGGAGGATGCCGAGCTTCTTGCCGTTCAGATGCTGCGCCACGCCCCGGACCGTTGCAAAGCCTAACGAATGATCCCCTCCGAGTACGACGGGAAACGCGCCGCTGGCATAGACATGCCCCACGCCCTTGCTGACTTGATCGAAGGTTTTCTCAATGTTGCCGGGAATCGTGAAGACGTCGCCCACATCGCAGATGGACACGGATTCACGCAGATCTACCCCGAGCTCGAAGCTGTACGTCCCGTATAACGCCGAAATCTTGCGAATTCCCTGTGGGCCGAACCTGGTGCCGGACCGGTATGTCGTCCCGCCGTCGAACGGCGCCCCGAGAATGGCGACATCGTATTGGCCGCACTTGCGGACATCTTCGACATACGGAGCCTTGATAAAGGTGTTGATGCCGGCGAAGTGAGGAAGCTCCCCTCGGCTAAAGGTGGGAATCCGGCGATCTTTGATGGAATCGGCGCCAGGCAGGCCCAGCTCCAGGCCTCGAGCGATTTCTTCTTCATATTTCGTGGTCGGCAGCAGCGCCTCGGCCTCGACTGCATATTTCGCTTCCGGACCATATTTGTCATGCAGTGGAACCTTGCCTTGGTATGTTCTCTTTTTCGCCATGATTGCCCCTTTCTACAAGATGAATGAATTTCTGACTCTGTGGGAAACCCTCCTTGCGACACAAGACTTGACGAACGAGCTGTCTTTCATTCTTGAGTTGGTGCGGACTTTCTCGGACACATCGAGACGTCGTTCCTTGTTGGTCTACCTACCAGAAGATACAGCGTGGTCAAACCTAGAATGCTTCCGAGCCGTATTGATCAGTAATCCCCACGAGCCCAGTTTCAGTTGACCTAACGAGGGGTCCCAGCGGCCAGTGAGGCGAGTGTAAAGTCCAACGCCCGTGGTCATCGCAAACATGGCGTACAAGCCGCCCGTGCCGAACGCCAGTACCGTGGCGACGGCTTCATCATTGAGCCCGAAGAGCAAGCCAAGCGTGGCCAGCAAAACTGTGAATAGCACGGCGTTCCGGGGAGCCCCCGCCGCAGTGACCCGACTGAGGACGGCCGGCATACTTCCTTCGCGAGCCATGGAAAACACGATACGGGATGTGTACTGGACCATGGACGATCCACAAGCCAGGAACGCGATCATGACAATTGCCAGAAAGGGGGTTTCTGCCCAAGCGCCAAAGTTGGCGACGATCACAGGTGTGACAGGATCGGACGCGGCGTTCGTCTGCTGTAAGGTCTCGCGGTTGAAGCTGAGAGTAAGGGCAGCAGAGTTGAAGAGCACCACGCTGCCCACCATGCAGAGAGAGAAAAAGATCGCACGCGGCACCATCCGCTTGGGCTCGTGAGTTTCTTCGGCGATGGTCGAGCAGGCATCGAAGCCTATGAAAGCCCAACCAGAAATAGCGAGCGCCGCCAGAAACGCAGCGGTCTGGCTGGGGGCAGTTCCTGTCCCGAGATGTGCAAACAGTTCGGAGAAATCATGCTGCCGGAAAAAGAAAAATAGCAGCAGCGCAACACCGAAGGAACCGACGATTTCCGCATAGACTCCCAGGGAAATGAGAAACTTAAATACCGAGACGTGGACCAGGTTGAGGACGGTGCAGACGAGCATAAACACCGCCCCCCATATCACGAGGGTGACTCCAGTTCCGCTGCCTGATCCGAAAAACATTGCCAGCCAGATCCCACCGGTGTAGGCGGTCGTGGTGAGCATCGCGATGGTGGAGCTGACATAGATAGCCCCGGCATACGTGCCTGTGGTGGCGCCTGCGAGTTGCCTTGCCCATTTGTACGCGCCCCCCGCGATCGGAATCTGCGAGGACAGCTCCGCGTACACGGTCGCCACCAGCAGCTGCATCACCAGACAGAGGGCCAGCGGAGCAAACCAACCGCCGCCTGTCACTATGGTCTGGACACCTATGATGGCGTAGAGCCCGGCAACCGGCGAGACGGTCGCGAAGCCGATGGTCAGGCTGTTCCAGAGACTGAGGCTGCGGTGGAGTGTCTCGGGAGCACTCGTAGCGGAAGCAGGAAAATGCGTATCCGGACTCTCTTTCATTAAGATAACAGACCTCTCTGACGTGGCAGCAGGTCTGATTGATCCGGTACGGAAAGAACAAAGAACTATGGGTTGGAAATGCATAACAAAGCCTCCTTCTGGAAAGGTCAAATTCCCAAAAGGCCATGTACCTCAGTACATGATCTCCCGGGCTTTTATCCCTCCGTGGAGCCTCGTTATGCGAGACCGAAAACTCTTGGACCAGACACTCCCCTAAAAGGAAGCCGGAACCCTAGTTTTCCTTTTGGAACGATCTTGGGAAATCCTATTAACTTGCCATACCAAAGTCAAGCTCTCTAAAAGCACACCGCACTCCCGACAATTTCGCCTTCGTTGCCGGCACACCTTCAATCGGAATCCGGTGTTTCAGTCAACTCCAATTTTGACTAACACATCCCTGTTCTCCACAAACTCGTTACGTCTTAACCGCCTGTGGCGGTACGATAGAGAACGACTCACAAACGCTCTCGTTACCGGCAGGCGAAGTGGCAGTACTCGATAGGGCTAGGAGGCGCGTTCACGGCCATCCGAATGGCATCTACATCGTAGCCGATCTCTTCCAAATCTTTCTGCGCACAGGTGAGTTCTTCTTCCGTCACGTAAGCCACGGTGTCAGGGATACCGTTGTCCTTCAGGGAACGCAGGATTGCGCCCGAGGTCTCTCGCTCTTCCGGTGGCATATCAGTCCCCAACGAAAACTCGAGCCGGCGACGATAGGGGCTCTCGAATGTTTCGTTGAGTGCCCTGATGGTTTTCAACACAAGCCGATCTTGTTCCCATGGCTGGAGTTTCGGTCCCGCAGACGGGTGGGTCGCCAACAGATCCATGAGCGTGACAACGTTTGTATTCAACGACCGCCCGACGAATTCCCGCTGCGACTCAAGCCTCGTTTCTTTCATGCCCAGATGCTTGACCACGGCTTCCACCAACGCGAAGTTGATCATGAAACTGTATTGTCCGCCGAACTGGCCGTAACAGGGTTTCTCCGGGTCGTTGAGGACTTTCATGTCCCCCGTGCCGGCATCGAACGCGCTGAAGCCAATGGCATCGGGAGCCAGGAGCCGCTTCGCCTCTTTCAGGGTCGCGAAGGCGCCGACGTTGACCGGTATCAAGACTTCTTGGTCGATGGACTGGAGGAATTCGGCGATCGTTTTCCGATAGGGCACGTCCTTCCACTCGACTTTGCGGTATTCTTTTTCCCAGACCAGTTCATCGAGGAACGCGGGGAACGTCTGGAGTGTAACGAGATCCTTGTCCTGAAAAGCCCGGACGAACGCCGACCAATCTTGAATGTTGGCATGGAGCGACTCACTCAGGTTGGGACGGAGATATTCTTCCTCGACCTCGCCGCCATGCTTCGCCAGTAATTTCGTCGGCAGATCGTTCCACAACTCATTACAGATGATCCGGTCAACAGTGGCATCGGCGATTTCTCCCAGGCGTTCGACGGATCCTCGGTAGATTTCGACATGGGCTCGATGCACTGCGAGGTCAGGCTGAGCCAATGCCCCTGCCAACATCGACTCGTCCCAATCGACCATGACATATCGCACACGCGGATAGACCTTGCCTTCTCGGTCGAGCACCTTGAGATGGCTAAGGAAGCAGGCCGCTAGGTTGCCGTTGCCGGGCCCCAACTCTAGAACCGTAAGGGGCGAGGGATGAGGCGTCCCGCGTGAGGGATCGGGCGATTGGCGATTGATGGTCACCACTGGACGGGGCGCGGTCTTCTCGCGCTTGGAGACGCGCTCGAAATAATCCGCCGCCAGCGCATGGGCCAGTCGGAAATCTGCGGAAGCGAAGGTCTGGTAATAGGCTCGGAGTTTGTCCCCTCGCAGCCCATAAAAAACCTGGTTGAGATGAGTCTGCCATTGATCGAGCGGCCTATATTCCCCGATTAATTGCGGAAGGGCGTCAGCATCTTGCAACATGTCGTTTCGTCACCAGTGAGTGATTTCTATGAATTGGCCGGGCAGCAGCTGAAATCCTAACAGATGGCTGGAAAACGCTGCAATGGGCCGCTTGCTCGCCGATTTCTTGACAGCTTCACCTCGACAGGTGTAGCAGACAGAAATGGTGACCAGAGGTTCCCATCTAACCGACATTGTCATGGTGACCGCTCTCCTGTGGAGTTCAGCCGCAGCAGGCGAAGAACTCCCGCTCACGGAGAATGTGCCGATCTCCGAGTTTCAAAACCGCACAGAGGACGTGAAGGCCTACGATTTCGATGCTCCACCGCAGGGCATGTTTCGCTCAATCGCCATGGCGGAAGATCTTGAAGAGCGCCTGGGTTTTCTCCGAACCCATGAAATCGTGCCGATCAAACCGACTGAACGATTTCACGCCGATGTGGCCGCCATTTTCATCGTGTTCTCCCTGCATCAACATTATCAGGCCTTCACAGTGTTCGGCCGTTGCACGCCCGAACAGGTGGCCGGTGTCATGCCGGGGGCGATCATCAGCGAAGACGCCATGCGCATCTCTTTGGAGGATGACAGCGGCTATCTCAAATTGTCGCCCCCGCAGGGAGGATGGAAACCAGGCCGATATAAAGTCGAGATTCATACGGGCGAGCAAGTCAACGAGATGAGCTTAATGGGCACAATGCGGTTCACCATTGGCACACCCCGCAAACAGCCTGATTGACGATCCGCTCGAGTCCCTCCTCGGCACATGTTTGACCCTCTCTCCGCCTTCCGTTAGAATGCGCCAGTTTTTATCGTCACCTCCGACCGCAGACCGAAGTTTTCGTATCATGACGACGCCATCTAGCCCCTGGGCCTCTATCATCATCCCGATCAAGGATGAACGAGAGAACCTGTCTCCCCTTATGGCAAGCCTGATGAAGGTCATGGATTCGCACGAGCTATCACGCACTCGCCCTTACGAGATTCTCTTCGTCGATGATGGGAGCAGCGACGGCAGCAGCGCCGAGCTGGACCGCTTGGCACGCGAACATACTCAGGTGCGAGTGTTTCATTTTGACCGCAATTACGGGAAAACCTGCGCGCTTGAGGCGGGCTTTCGACAATCTTCCGGCGAGATCATCATCCAGATCGATGGCGATCTCCAGCAAGACAGTGAAGACATCTTGGAGCTGCTTCCTTATACCGCCTCCCACGACCTGGTCTGCGGATGGAGACAACAACGACAGGACGGCTTCGTGAAGATGATCTCCTCCCGGATTGCGAACCGTGTGCGTAACTTTTTCACTCATGACGGTGTCCATGATACGGGATGTCCCCTCAAGGTCTTTCGACGCCCCGTGCTGGAACGGATTCGTCTCTTTGAGGGGATGCACCGATTCTTTCCGGCGCTTGCCTTGATGCATGGTTTTACGGTGACCGAGGTGCCGGTCCGACATTATCCGCGCATTCATGGAGTATCCAAGTACGGCATGGGGAACCGCCTGTTCAAGTCGCTCTATGATCTGATCGCGGTTCGATGGATGCAGAATCGTGTGTTGCTCTACAAATTTCGCGATAAGTGACGTGGGTCGATGCGATCCAGGCAACCCCCTTCACGATCCGGACGCACGATGACGGTTGCCTTCCCAATACCTGATGACTACTGAGACTATCTGGCTTGGTATCGGTTTTTTCGGCCAAGCCCTTTTTTTCGGTCGTTGGCTGGTTCAGTGGATCGCTTCCGAACGAAGCGCTGAAAGCCGCGTGCCCGTTTCATTTTGGTATATGAGTCTCATTGGTGGGCTCATCACGCTCGCCTATGCTATCTATCGCAGGGACCCAGTGTTTATCTCGGGTCAAGGGCTCGGTGCTGTCGTATACCTGCGCAACCTGGTCCTCATTCACCGCGCAGGTCAAACCAAGAATCAGCCTCGGCCGTAGACATGAGCGGCAGAGACACACACCGCCGTTCGGCGCCTTTCACCACCCACTGGTAACGGCCACATCCAACTATGGATCGCACAGCTACTCAACCGATACAAGTGCTGCTCCTTCTGCTCCTTTCTGGTCTGCTTTTTTTCACTGGCCTCGGCAGTATGGGCCTGACGGATCGCGACGAAGGCCGCAATGCCGAAGCCGGCCGAGAAATGTATGCCTCCGGCGACTTCATCACCCCGACCTTCAATGGGGAACTACGCGTCGCCAAGCCGGTCTTCGTGTATTGGCTGATGACGATGTCCTACCACCTCTTTGGTGTGAGCGAGTTTGCGGCGCGGGCACCCTCAGCTCTATTCGGGGTCGGGTTGATCGTGATGCACTACCTGTTTCTCACCCGGCTGCGTGGCCCGACCGTCGGTCTGTTCGGCGCTCTGATGTTGCTGCTGAACATCGAGATATTGGCACTGGGGCGCATGGCGATTACCGACAGTGTTTTGATCTTCTTCACCACGATGTCGCTCTACGGCTTTTGGCTTGGCATCCATGAACGCGGTGCAGGTCGCCATTGGATCTGGACCTTTTATGCCGGCATGGCGTTCGCGACCTTAACAAAAGGACCAGTGGGATTCGCCGTTCCGCTGATCACCGCTCTCTTGTACCTCGCTGCAACGCGGCAATGGCAAGTGTTTTGGAAGAGAGGCGCACCTATCGCCGGCACATTGGTCTTCCTGATCCTCGCAGGCCCCTGGTATGCCGCCATGTTCCTCATCCATGGAGATGCGTACTCTTCCCAGGCGAAGGCCCATACCGTGGGAAGGTTCCTGGCTCCGATGGAAGGACACGGAGGGGGATGGTGGTTCTATTTTCCGGTCCTGCTGCTGGGCTTTTATCCCTGGAGCGCATTCCTACCGGCGGGGCTCTATCGAGCCTATCAGAGCTGGCGAGAATGCCGCCTGATGAGGAATCGCGCACACGAATCAGAGAGCCTGTTAGGGTCCGGTGAGGAGTTGGAGTGGTTTGCAGGTCTGTGGATCGTCGGGGTGTTCATCTTCTTTAGCCTGTCATCTACCCGACTGCCCCACTATATCGGCCCTCTGTTTCCCGCTTGCGCCCTCCTAGCCGCTTTGTTTTGGGCCCAAGGTCTGAAGGACCCTTCCACGAGAGGCCTGCATGGGTCGATCCATTTCATGATGGGGATTGGCTATCTCTTGGCCATCGGGTTTGCGGGCGCGCCTTCTCTGTTCTTCAAATTCTCCGGGAAGATGGTCAAAGAGTTCCCGCTCGCCACTCAATTCGATCTGGGTATCGGTCCTTACGTTGGCGCAACGATCATCGTGGTCGCTATGGGGCTGATCGGATATTTCGGCTTGAACGACAGCAGGCGAGGCAGTGCCTTTGGGGTGGCCGGAGGAGCGCTGGCGAGTGTCTTTCTTGTCGCCATCCTGGTGGTCGTTCCAGGACTCAACCGATATGCGATCGCGCCGCCGCAGGAATTGGCCTACGCAGCCGGGTTGAACCTGGATCCGACCGACCAACTGATCGCGTTCGGTTCGACCAGGGCATCCATCGCCTTCTACGCAAGGCGAACCGTGACCTTTATCCCAGACGGCGAGATCGACCGACTGCGTACGGCGCTGGGCAAAGGAGGCCGTACGATGATCCTCCTACCGGAATACTTTCAGGATGCCTTGCCGAAGGAAGCGGCTGGATTTCAGCCGATCCTCAAGCGTTATGGCTACGTCTTGTTGGGCAATCAACCGATGGTCCCCATGCCCCCGGGTGCAGATGTTGGCGCCCTACCACCGACTAAGACTCTTGGGCACTGACCTACGCTCGACTCTGCTTTTCAGATCTTCTTCCGGAGGCGAGTACCATCCGCAGGACGACTTGTTACGAATATCGAGCCAAGCTGTCCCATATCGGCGACGCAATGACGGTCACTGAAAGGGCAGAACCCCTCGCGCATCCACGAGGATCAGAATGGCAATGGCCACCCCCCCAATCAAGGCAGTTTCCCGCATCACGGACCAGCTGGTCGATTCCTCCGCCTGGTCGTCGTTCCGACCTATCGCCTCGAACCAGGACGCCATGCAGGCGAATCCGACCGACGAGAGGACGAGAGGTGAGGTCGTCATAGCAGCCAGGCCGTAGGCGATCAAGAGAGCTGAGGTATGCGAGTGCCAGTTCCCTCCTGTTCCTCCCTTGCGAGCCCAATGAGTTCGCCGGATCCATAAACCGCCCACTACCGCACCAGCCCCTAGCACCAAGAACAGGATGCCCAGCATTCCCTCCTCCATTCGACGGGATAATACCCAGAGCAAGGCAAACACCGACGAGGCCCCAATCGCCGCATGTCGCAATCCTTCTTGTAGTGACAAACGCCACTGTTTCAAAGGAGCCGTCGCGATGAAGCCACTGAGGATGCCGATCACCGCCCCTCCGAGAACATCGGTCGGGAAATGCGATCCTCGAAGGACACGACTGAGTGCCACGAACAGCGCGATCGCGATACAGAGTGGTCCGAAGATGGGAAACTGCTTAGCCAACACCGTCGCGATGGCAAAACTCGCCGTGGTATGCCCCGATGGAAAGGAGTCCAGTCCCGATGCCCAGGAAAATGTCATCTGCCACTCTCCCGAGTGGACGAACTTCGGTCGAGGCCTGCCGATGATGTGTTTCAACCCGTTGGCGAGCAATGCGGCGATTCCGTGAGCGATCAGCGACTGGATGGCTACGATTTTGAAAGTCGGCTTTTCAAAGGCCCACGCACCGACCAGCAGTAGGAGGCTTAAGGTCGTCAGCCGCCATCCTTGGCCGATCCAGTCGCCCGTATTGCTGGTGAACGCCATCCACGGAACGGTGAGTTGGTCCCAGGGCAGATGAATCGTCACCGATCGCACATACTTGGTGATCGGCAGATCAAACTGGGCCACGCCAAGAAGGCTGATGACCAACGCGGCGCAGGAACAACCGACTACGGCGAGCGACGAGGTCGTGTTCCGGGATGAGTGGGAGAGGGCGTTCATCGAGCCACGATCTGTAACGAGGCTCCCTGGATGTCCGGAACTGATCACCAATCGCTCATCGCCGATCACTGTACCTTACGGCACCCAGTCGGCCAGGAACACGTTGAATTCGCCCGGTTCCTTGGCATTGCGATCCGAGACCCAGACGAGACGTTTGCCGTCCGGGGAAAACATGGGGAAACTATTAAAGTGTCCTTCCAGGGTGAGACGTTCCAATCCGGTTCCGTCGTCACGCACCAGATAGAGATGGAAACTTGGGCGTCCCCCTTCTCCTCTCGTTTCGATGTTGGAGGAAAAGATGATGCGTTTGCCGTCGGGATGGAAATATGGAGAAAAATTCGATGCGCCGGTCGTGGTCACCTGTTTCCTGTCCGACCCATCGGCATTCATGACATAAATTTCAAGCTGACCTGGTTCGATCAGCCGTTGTGCCAATAGCTCCTTGTATTTGGCCAGTTCGGACGGATCGGTTGGATGGGCCGCCCGATAGACGATTCTCTTGCTGTCGGGTGAAAAGAACGCTCCGCCGTCGTAGCCGACATCGTCCGTCAGGCGACGAACGTTCGAGCCGTCCAGATTCATCGTATACAGGTCAAGATCTCCATCCTTGACCGATGTCCAGACAACGGTCCTCCCATCGGGTGAGATCGTGGCCTCGGCGTCATATCCTGGTGACGCGGTCAGCCTCTGCAGGTCCTGTCCGTCGAGATTCGCAGAGTAGACATCGTAATCGTCGAGTGCCCATCGATAGGCGCCATCCCGTTTGGGTTTCGGGGGGCAATCGGGCCCGGCAGCATGTGTGGATGAGTACAGCACCCGGCTGTCACCGGGGAAAAAATAGCCGCACGTCGTCGCCCCCTTCCCCGTACTCACCAAGCGGACGGTCTCGTTTTCCACATCCATCACATACATTTGATAACACCCCAGCCCCGACTCGGCTGGTTTTCGTGGGGAGGCCGACGAATCCTTCATCCAGTTGTTCGTCGATTGAAAAATCAGCTTGGTCCCGTTGAATGAAAAATAGGCCTCCGCGTTCTGGCGACCAAAGGTCAGCTGACGGATATTGGCCAGATGCCGTTCCGTAGGACGAGCCGACGCCATCGGCTCCTTCGGCTGATCAGCAGCCAGGGCAAACGGGGGAATACCCATCAATGCACAAAATCCCCATAGCCAAATTCCTCCTCTCTTACGACGTTGCATCAATCCTTACCTCCCTCACATCTGGCGAATCTTGCCACACTTCGCGCTTCGTCACGGCTCCGTCTTGAAAAATCAGGTAACTATGCCACCCATAATAAAACAGGAAGCGTGACATTTTCTCGACTGCGCCCGAGGTTACGCCATACAGAACCGTGATGACGCTCCCCGGCACATTCGCCCGATGGCAGGAGAAAAGCACTGCCATCTTCGGCCCATCATAGGCCTGACCATCGATCTGGAAACCCCTATCTCCGAAGGCAATTCGGTCACCACAAGACTCCTGCACCACTGATTGCACCGCCTGTCGCTGGTCGACTCCTGCCAGTACTAGGATCGATCCATCGTGGGGGAGGGAATTCTCTTTGAGAGAGACTACCGTCGTTCTAGGCGATCCCGTGAGTTCGTGATCGGCAATGCGAGACACAATCTGCTGCAACGGCGACGCAGGGTCAGAAAACGCCCGCACCACCGTCTTGTGTGGATCCGTCACATAGCCGTTCAACATCGGCGGCAGCTGACGTCTCGTCAGCCGGCGAAACGTCATTAAGTTTGGATCAAGCTCCACCCTCAACGGCTGATCCTGCACGACGAATTCGGCAACGCTCGTTTGTGAGAGGCTCAGCACGATCGACTTGATGTCCGTCGATTCCTTCATCGAGATGCGGATGGGGATCGCCATCCGAAACGGCTTCTCGGCCTGCTCAATCTGAACCGTCAGCCGCCAAGTTTCTCTGCCACCCTCTCCCTTCACGCGACGAGCGTGGACATCGCGCAAGGATAATCGTGGGGCACCGGGCTGCTCAACCCATTGCTCGAAAAACCACCGCAAGTCCTGACCGCTTTCTCGAGAAAAGACTTCCTCAATCGATCTCCAGTCCGCCGGGCGATTGCGATAGCTGCCGACGAAGGTCTTGAGGCTTCGCCAGAATGGCTCGTCTCCGATTTCTTGCCGAAGGAGGTGAAACACAAAGGCAGATTTTTGGTAGCCGATGGCATTATCTTTCTCGTCATGCTTCCTCAGAAATTGTGAAACCGCATAGTCTGTTTCAGGCCTTACATAGAGATTGTACCCGTTAAGCATCATTCGCCTTTGTTCGAAGGCTTGCGGAACATCCTGAACCATCTCGTGCCAGTAGTAATTCGCTAAGTAGGTCGTCATGCCTTCGACCCAGTTGCCATGATCGTCGCGATTGAACACGGAATTTCCGATCCATGAATGGACGATCTCGTGGCCCAAGGCATAGGGTTGGATATAGTGTCGCTTGATGCTGCCGCTGCCAAGTAGAGTGAACGACGGCAGACCAAGACCGCTCGCAAAAAAATTCTCGACCACTGCAAATTTGTCGAAGGGATAGTTCCCGAGGATCCTGACATACGCATCGAGATACCTTGCGGTCGCATCGAGATACTCGTCCGCCAAGCTGGCATTGTCGGGCAAGAAATGGGTCTGGAGTTCGACTCGCTGTCCTGTCGGGCTTTTCCATTCTCGCGATGTCGTCACAAACTTGTTGGCAACGAGTGTGAACGCCTCAGACTGGTCCTGAACGATCCAGGTCGAGAAGGTCTTTCCCGCGCTCGTCGTCTCGCCTTCCTTACGCCCGGATGCCACCACCGTCCAGCCTTGTGGAATCTGAGCAGTCACTCGATAGGTACTGAAGGAGCCGATGACATCGGGGTACCATTGGCTTTCACCGCTCAAGTACACACCTTCCAAACCGATATGTCCCGCTGTCTCACTGGGTGTCACGAATCTCAAGTGGCGCGGCTCTCTGGGAGGGTCATTGATCTGACCATGATAGCTCATGACCAATGTCACCCTCCGGCCATGGTCTTTGGGAAGAGAGACTGCAATCCGCTGAACCGTGGCCTCAGGAGGACGCACTCTTGTGAACGGGATGAATTTGTCCGGGCTTCCCTGCCCAGCCGAGACCGAGTGCGTTCGCATGGCGATGGACTCGACATGCAGCGTATGTGCAAGCGTAAACGTGACCGACGTGACCTGTGGCTCAACCTGCAGTTCGATCTGATCGTTCGCCACGAGCTCATGTGCCGCGGGGGTCAACTCGACTGTGAGGGCGTGATGAATGTTGGTGACATTCTCCTGGGCAGACAGGGCCGCAACGCCCCACGTGTGTACGATGGAGGTCGACAGCAGACCGATGAGGCAAGATCGAAGAACACGCTTCTTGATGGACATCAAGGAGCGTTTTAGCACTCGCGGCAGACGAGTACAAGCTGGATCGCGGTCAAGAAGCGTTCAAGATCGACCGGTTTTATAAGGATCTCCTGAGGGCTTAGGCTCCAAGCTTCTTGAAGCAACTCCTCATTGTGACTTCCGGTCATGATGATAATCCCACCCGAATAAACCTTGTCACGCAGGGCGCGAAGAACTTCGATCCCCGGCATTCCGGGCATGATCAGGTCGAGCACGATCGCATCGGGCGGATTATCTTCGACTATCCGCAGAGCCTCGTGGCCATCTTTGACCCCAAACGCCCGATAACCGCGCAGGCTGAGAAAGCGAACCAAGAGGTCACACAGGAGCGGTTCGTCGTCGACGACCAGGACTGACTCATCGATCTGCTCGATGACATTCCCGCTGCCAAGGGGGGGCTGGGTGGTCGTCGACGGCATAGGTAGCTTTGAGAGTCGAGTGACGGCTTCGACGAGGACGTCCAGCGACAATCCTTTTCTGATAAAATCCGTGGCTCGTAGAGCGCGTGCTTGATTCTCCTGAATTTCAGTTGCTCCACCGCCCAGGATAATCACCGGCGCATGAGGGTCGATGGCCCGGATTTCCTTCAAGACGGTCAATCCGTCCATTTCCGGCATACGAAGGTCCAGCAGGGTGACTCGTGGATTGTGTGCACGGAATAGATCAAGACCTTCTCGTCCACTGGTCGTCGAAATGACGTGGCACCCGTGACGGGTGAGGACGCTCTGCAACAGATCGCAATTCATCTGATCATCGTCCACGATTAAGACTTTGATCATCGCTGCCGGCCCTCCTCAACCTGAAAAGCTGTACCCTGTGAAAAGAGAATAGCACGAGGGCGTGAACAATGAGAAGAAAATGCGTGGTTTATGAGCGGGAAGCTGGCTGTCCGAACAGAGCCGCGACAAATGCCTCGGCATTGAAGTCCTGGAGGTCATCGGCTCCTTCTCCCACACCAATTAGGCGCAGGGGAAGCTTCAGTTCTTCGGCAATCGCTACGACAATACCCCCTCGTGCGGTCCCATCAAGTTTCGTCAGAGCAAGTCCCGTGACCCCAACTGCCTCGTGAAATTGACGGGCCTGGGTCAGCGCGTTCTGTCCGACCGTGGCATCCAGGACCAATAGCACTTCATGTGGCGCACCGGGTAACTCCTGAGCGATCACCCGTTTTACTTTCCGCAGCTCGTCCATCAGATTGGACTTGGTGTGCAAACGGCCCGCCGTATCAACGAGGACCATGTCCACCATTCTGGCTTTGGCTGCAACGATGCCGTCGAAGGCCACTGCCGCAGGATCGGCACCGTGTCGTTGGCGAATCACCTCCACTCCAAGCCGATCCCCCCAAACTTGAAGTTGATCAATGGCGGCTGCTCGAAAGGTATCTCCTGCGACAAGAAGAGGCCGCCGCCCGGCCTGTGTCATCCGCTGTGCAATTTTGGCGATGGTGGTTGTTTTTCCTACGCCGTTGACTCCAACGACAAGCGTGACAAACGGTTTAGAGCTCTCGTTGACCAGCTGATCGATTGTAGGACCCGATACGGTTTTCAGAATGCTATAGAGTGACCGACTTAAGACATTCTGAAGCCCTTCCGAAGTTTTTGCATCCGCTCCGCGCGTCTCTTCCCTCACCCGCTGCATCAGACGATTGACGGCGCTGGCGCCAAGGTCGGCGGCGAGCAGCGCCGCCTCCAGATCTTCAAGAAGTTCTTCGTCCGGTGCCCGTCCAAGGAATCGATCCAGGGACTGCTGCACGACATTGCGTGTTCTGCCGAGCCCTTCGCTCAGCCGTTGAAACCATCCCATCGTCAACGACCTCTTGTTTGCCGTCCAGTCCGCCAAGTTACCATGCGAGGTACGGGAGAAATCAGATGAAGTAAGGCCCGTTCACGACGCAACATTCGCGACGCTTCTCGTGGATTACGTTCATGATCGTATCCACAGAGATGGAGCACCCCGTGCACCAACAGCATCGCTAGCTCATCGTCGATCGCTCGTCCGGCTTCCTTTGCTTGGCGAACGGCCGTCGGTAACGAAATCACGACATCTCCAAGCATGTGACTTACAAGACGCACGCCCCGAGGCATCACGGCCTCACGGATGGGGAAAGCCAGCACATCAGTAGGTCGATCCTTCTTCCGGTACTCACGGTTCAGCCATCGCATGCGTCTGTCTCCGGTCAATTCCAGGCTTAGTTCCGATCGAGACTCTCCTACTGCTGATAAGAGACGTTCGGCCAGATGGACCAGTGTGCTTTGTCGGACGGCAAGCCGCGTGAAGCGCACGCGAAGATAGACGGCCATCAATGAGAACTGCTGGATAGACCGCGCGGCGACGAGCCGGCCGCGGGCGACTTGCGGGGATTGGGCGATGGGCGCTGGTGAGATGAGACCTGCTCTCGAGGATGCCGAGCATCACCGCCGTTGACCGGCTGATGCCGATCATAGGCCTTGATAATTTCTTGAACTAGTCGATGTCGGACCACATCCTTTTCATCGAAGTACACAAACTCAATCCCCTCAATGTCGTGGAGGATTTCCTTCACCTGAATGAGGCCGGACACTCGATCGCTCGGTAAATCGACTTGGGTGATGTCGCCGGTAACGACAACTTTCGAATGGAACCCCAGCCGGGTGAGAAACATTTTCATCTGCTCTGCCGTGGCATTTTGCGCTTCGTCCAAGATGACAAATGAATCGTTGAGCGTTCTTCCGCGCATGAACGCCAGGGGTGCAATTTCAATGTCTCCCCGCTCGATCAAGCGATTCGCTCGTTCCATATCCATCATGTCAAACAGCGCGTCGTAGAGCGGCCGCAGATAGGGATTCACTTTCTCGTATATATCGCCGGGCAGGAAACCGAGTTTTTCCCCTGCCTCAACCGCCGGCCGAGCAAGAATAATCCGACTTACTTCTTTGTTCATCAACGCACTGACGGCCATCGCCATGGCTAAATAGGTCTTCCCCGTTCCAGCCGGTCCGATAGCGATTACAATATCGTGCTGCTCGATCGCTTCGATGTAGGCCTTCTGCGTGGGGGACTTGGGGCCGACGAATCGTTTTTTCGTGACGATCATGGCCGACTCGCCGAGCACATCCTTGAGGGAAGCCTCAGGCGTTCGGCGCAATGCGCTGAGCGCATGAGTTACATCTTCAGCTTGAAACGATATCCCCTGATTGGTCAGGGAGGCAAGTTCGACGAGGATGCGTTCCGCTTGACGAACAGCCTCGGGAAGACCGTCCAGTGTGAGTTCTTCTCCCCGGGCAGAGAGTCGGACGCCCAACTCGTCTTCGATCAACTTGAGATGCCGGTCATGGTGACCGAACAGGACAGCGGTATTGGTACCTTCTCGTAGTTTGAGTTTACGCACGAGTTTGGGGTGGTCTCCCTCCTCACCACGCCGATAGACTCATTCTAACAGACAGGAAAAAGGGGAGACAAGCAGTGCTGAATGAAATTTCATGTCCCGGCTTGCTTAGGTGAAACCGGCAGGGACAGGGTCAGATCGAACTCTTGAGAGGCCATACCACCCTGCCCGTCCTTGGCTATCACCTTGACATGAAAAGTCCCTTGTTGATCGGACGGAATCTGCCATGCGATTCGGCCTGACTCTGGACTAATTGTCATGCCTGGCGGAGCTGCTTCCAACTGGTAGGTCAACTGGTCGCCGTCGGGGTCAGTAGCCTTCACAGGATAGTCAAAGCGGTCTCCAGCGTTAGACACAGGAGGCATCGACACGATCTTTGGAGCGATGTTCCCTAGCACGAGCGGTTCAGACCTTAAGGAACCTCCGGAACCGGCTGGATCATGAGCTGTAACCTCAACCATGACCTTATCGCGAGTAGTAAATCCAGTCGTATCGAGAAACAACTCATCTCCTTCTTTAATGACAGCCTCATTGCGAAACCACTTGTAGGTCAGATCGACGCGATCATGATCAGGGTCATTCGCTTCAACTTGCGCTTCAAGCTTGTCACCGGTTCGGGCAGTCTGAGGAATTAGTATAACCGCGGTTACGTTCGGGGAGGTGTTTCCCACCACGACACTCTTCGTTCGATAGGGCTGACCCTTATGCGCCCCATCAGTCGGGACAACTTCGACGAAAACTGATTGACCACGCCTTAACAGCTCGGCTGGCAAGGTGGCTTTGGTTTGGTTCGCAAGGGGAGTGTTGTCCACATACCATTGGTATTGGAACGACAGTGCCTCGCGCTCGGGATCCTGAGCATCGACCTGAACCTCCACTGGTCCGGTGAGGGGAATGGGATCGTTAAGGATCTTCGCCGAGGTGACAATGGGAGGCTGATTGCCCTTTGCAGGAGCTGAACCATTGGCTGTACCGGGAGAGGAACCAGTGCAGGACATATTCATCACGAGCGCACTAACACCAAGAGTGAGGAGCCAGGATCTGACGACGGTTGAGCAAAATGTGCGCGGGTTACTCACTGGAATCAAGGTGGCTTCTTTCCCGTTGCTGCATTCAGGTCACGGCGCTCATTGTCCGCGCCATGACCTGAGCATATAACATTGCCCTGCAAGGCATGTCAGTCGCGTTGATGTACCCAGCTGATGAATCGACTGTAGAAATCCCCTACGCTCGCGAGTTGTGTTGTTGTATTGCTATTACTCATCTGTGACATCAGCATCGCGCCTTCATTGCCAACGTGGACAGAGAGGGCTGAAGCCATACCGACCCCGAGTGAGACTTTAGTTGTCACATTGGTGTTGCTACCGGCAGTCGACGTTCCGACTACTGGTGAAGTGGATGCTGTCCCTGTCTTGTAGAAAAGTGCATAGAGGAAACTGGTCCCGTCCGAGCCGCAGAAGTCAGCGGTCGGTGCGAAGGTTGGGAAAAAAACCGTCCCCCCAAAAATGGTAGGATTCACCACAGACCGCTCAGCGGAGTAGTTTGTAACGAAGCCTGCATTATTGATACTGAACGGTCCTGGCAGAGTCACACGCCAACCATCCTTCGATGCCACCAAGCCGATCATCGAGGTCGTTCCTGTGCCATCGAACTTCGTGACGCCAGGATTGGTCGGATCCGTGACCTGATTCGTCGAGCCGCTACAGACAATGCAGACCACTGCTTTTGTCGCGTCGACAAGATTGTTCGTCCAACAATTTAACTGATCGGTTTGTGTACAAGAACCATTCACGACCTTGTCCTTCATGCCATACAGACGTTGGATGCTGTTGTCGACTTTGTCAGAGTTCCCGATATATCGTCCTGTTCCAAAGAAGACCCACACTTGGCTACTGTCATCGATCGTCCAGGTTGGAGAAGCAGTCACAGGGCCAATTTCAACCGTTCCAAGTACAGGATCATTGAAGGTATCGATCATCTCCGTCGGTACACGAGTGCCCCCACTTGCTATGCCCCAGCTGGTTGGTAGACAGGGAGCGGCTGCGCAGCCCATCGTGAGGCGGTACATCTTTCCTCTCCAGGGGAGAGACCCATCATGCAAGGTTCGTCCCGCATACACGACATCCGTTCTGAAATCGAGATCCTTATCAGCCGAAACCAGTGGACCGATGAATGATCTAACAACTCCGACGGGCATGCGCGTCACATTCGTGTTAGCCAGACCAGGTCCCACGGCGAGATTAACTGTATAGAGAGCGGCGGCTTGGGTCGGAGGAGTAGGGAGATCCGCTTGATAACTATTGGGGCCGGATCCGAACACGGCATACCACTTCTCATTCACATTGCTCGTAATGGCATCACCCGTCGGGTTCATACGAACCACTGTTGGAGTGCTCGTTGTGAGACCAAGGTCTATATCGGAGAATGTCCAGAGCAGCTTCGGGTCTAGCTCTGGATTGGTAATGTCGAGGACAAAGAATGCGCTATAGAAAGTCCGCGGGACTCCACCAATATTGGCCGTCATGGGGGGCGCGCCAGACCCTACAGCGCATCTTCCGCAGCTTCCCCCCATACGAAATCCTCCGATCAGAATCGTGCCCCATCCACCAGGGTGATCAGCATCGGGCGTAAAGATTCTAACGTCGGCAATGGTTGGCTTTAGATCAACGTAGTACACATGTGTATAGTCGGTCCTGGCCAGCCATTGCAGTTGTGGAAGCAATTGCATGGGAACGAATCCCCATAGCTCCGCACCCAAATTTGGTCCACTCGCATTGTCCGTTGGATTCTTGGTAAACCAACCATGTTCGATGGTTCCAGGTGTCGTAGGATCGTCGCCTTTGTGATAGAAGCCTCCGTTAAAAGCGTGAAGCATACCGTCGTTTGCTCCCAGATACATCACCTGGCGCCTATTCCGGTATTGCTGATAGTACGTGTTATACGAAGAGTCACCATACACAAGATCGAATCTAGCGGTAGGCGCTGCCACGATGGTGGGTGTTGAATGAATCGCGTCCCCTAACTTCCACACCTTGAACGTTCCACTCCCGAGCGGCACCTCGATCATCCTCGTACGTAATCCTGACACCTCGTCACCCCGGATGAAGTTGATCAGATTCATGGCGTTGCTGGCACCTGAGCAACTATCACCTGGGTAGCGGAGATAATCGCGCAGAGCTGCGCAATTCGTTGTACTAAAATCGACCTGCTCGGTGGGATCAACGACACCATTATTGTTCGGGTCAATCCATGTGAGGATCTTACGGGATGCGGAGGGTGTGTTGGCAAGCTCTGCACCGGCTTCCCAAATCGGCTTGATGTTTTTCAGATCGTCGCCGAGAACGTTCGGCACTGTACTATCAGCGACACCGTCGCCATTGGCATCAACAAACTTATCGACCAGCACCTTTCGGTACGTTGAACTCAAAGGATTATTGTCGAACCTCGTCGTAATGATGAGATCGTTCTTATAGTCGAGCACACCATCTTTGACGGTATCTTCTCTGAAGTTGCCGAACCCGTCGACGAACAGACCGTGAGCATAGCCTGTCCACCTAACGTTCGCCCCACCCTGGCCGATGTCACTGGTAAAGAAGTAGGCCTGGTAGATCGACCCTTCACCGGTCGATGAGGAAGACAGCACGGAAACTGACGTTCCTGAGGCGCTCTTCCGCAAGATGGCGGTGATCGTGGCCATCAGTCGATCTTGCAGGTCGTCGACGTTCGAGGACTCGAAGTAATTGTCTGGGACGCCGTCGGTGCCTGGGGCGCCGGTCGCGTTAATGACTTTGTCCCATTCTGAGACTAGGTCTGGAAGGTTGTTGTTATTGGCATCCTCGAATCCTCCGAGTTGCGCTGCATGCATGAGGATCTCACGTCCGGCGATGTTTCCAAAGGCGAAGAAGGTGTACACGGTGATGTTCTGTAGCCCCTGTAAACAATGGCCGGTGACGTTCAACACGGGGATCAATCCATCAGCTGTCCCGTTACAAGGTCGCAAGTCATTGGTGTGGGCCCAATAGGCGACGTCGTCCAGATAGTGGTTACCACTGCTAGCGTAGTCAGTCTTGTGCTCGCCTAACAGAAAAGGCGCCGTCGTGTTCTGATGGGCATTGCAGGTGGCATCAATCGGAGCGGTCGGACTGGTGGTATCTGCGCCCACACAGTGGATACCGTGGCGACCGTGCGCATAGTCCTGTAACCCAGCGGGGATATTTGTATCCTGCGTCGGTGCCCCATCCGTGACGAGAATCACAAATGTTTTGCAGCAGGCGACTTGCGTAGAGGTCGATGCCCAAGCAGGCGTATGGTTACTGCCAAAGAAATAGGGATCTCGTCCACAGGCATTGGCAATGCTATATCCAGGGGGGCATACCTCCCCACCTGTCATGGCACTGATTTCGCTCCCCCCGATCGATCCAGTCCCAGTCCCCTGAAACGCCACGCCGTTGGAACTACCCCCAGAAAAAGCGATGGGATAGACATACGATCCAGCCAGGTACGTGGAATTGATCTGTGCCACATAGCGAGTCGTTTCATAGAGCGACTCAGAGAGGGGTGTCCAGGTCGAAGGGAATGATTCCTGAACCGCGTCCAGCATGGCAGCCGTATTGGTGTTGAACGTTTCTACTGTGCTGCCATTGAAGTCGATTGATTGACGTGATCCAACCCCCACCAACATGCGAGCTCCGTCACCGGTCGGTTTGAATTCAAAGAGACCGAATCGTGCTGAAGCTCCGATCTGCTGGATGACACCCGTTGGCTCGAGGCTATAGCCGACCTTGAGTTCATATCTCCTCTGGCTGAAGCTATCACCGCAGTTGCTATCGAAACTGTTGTCGTTGTCGACGCAGAAATAGGCAGCATCGGTGCCAATATATATAGTTGCTGGATTGCTCCCCCTATCAGCTGAAGGAATCCTACCGACATAGGTGTTTGCGCCTACACCAGCGTTATAGTTCATGAGTGCAAGTTCGGTATTAACCCCCGATGCTTGGGCCCTGACCGTCTTCAGCGCAGGACTTCCATTTGTGGGACAGGTTCCGTCAGCCGCACGGGCCACAAAGCAATCACCTCCACTCATAGCTTTCTTGAGCGCATCGAATCGCCGGAATGTGGCCCAATTGAGAAAGTTACCATCCCACTCAGTACTCGGGCAGGCCGTGGCTAGAGTTGCCTTGGTAGTTGTTGGTTCAAAACGTGTATCCCCTGTATCATAACTATAACAGGTCAACGTATCAAAGTAGCCGGACCAGTTCGTGGCATTTGTGAACACGAGATCCGCAGCATCCACACAGTCTCCGTCGTCGTTGCGGTCACACCCCAGCCCGCTCATACTGCCGGAGTTATCGAGCACCAAGATAATGTTGGGCGCGACCTGATCACTGACGAAGGGAGGTACGGCATAGTACTGGTCCATCGTCTGGGCCTTGCCCACCCCAGGCTGTACAAGACATCTTTCGAATCCTTTTGAAGATGGTACTTGACTTCGATATCCACCCTCAGATGATTTGGCATCAATTCGTCACCGTGGCGGTCTAGGAGGACCGCGTCCGGCGTCAAACTATAGGTTCTATGGTCGATCTGAAATGTCGTTTCATAGATACCTGTAATAGTCCCGCTCTGATATCCGACCGCCATCATCGGAGATTGTTGATCCGCGCGCGTCATCCCGGGAGCCAGACTGATCATCATTCCGATTCCCAAGACTAGTGCCAGTGATAGGGAGCGCCGATTGTGGTGTTTGCTGATCTCTGTACTGATCATGGATCTGGCCTCCATTCACTTATGTCTGACTATCAGTCGCTCCTGCGTTAGAGGAAACGCGACTGGCAAGTATCACCGGACACCAGACATTGATAGACGGCGATGACCCGGCTGGTCGCGCCAGTCGCCGCGTTTACCGCTTGGCAATCGATGCGGTAATAGTGTTCCGTTGCCGGTGCCTGTGAGCTTCCGCCGGTATTTTGGGAACCTGCACGGATCTTCACGAACTGCTTATCGATATCGCCGTTAACGACGTAGTTGTTGACATTCATCGTGATGTTCGGGGCGGCACCGCCACCCCAAGCGACATCAGGATTGTTAGCAAGGTAATTGATTTCATTCCCTAGGAACACCGAGTTTGCGGCCGGGACAGGTCCTGCCGGCGCAACCAACGTTGGTGGAACCGCCCCGGTCTCTATGGTTTGTTGGATGACCTTCACTCCCATCCCCACACAGGATTCAGCCGCATCGGTGCCCTCTTCCACCATGCGCATGGCCCCGGCCGTTGAATTTTCCAGACCGGTCATCGTCAGAGCAGCCACACCAAGTGCCCCGGCCATAAGCGTGATGATCATGACCGTCATGAAGGATACGCCTTGTTCGTCGAGCGCTCTTCGCCCCAGACCCTCTAGCCTGTTCAATGGCTTCATCGTTAGTACCTCTGGTTTCTGAGTTCAACCGTCCTGGTCAGGATCCGTCTCCTAAACTGGAGATAGGCTTGTTGTTGAGCCGGCGTAACGTTATCGCCGAGGGTAAACACTCCCGTCGCATGATTGTGGTCACTGATGGTGGGGACCGTATTCGTATTCTGTACAAGGGTTGATATTCCTTCACCCGTTCCCTGATCGGTCCTTGTTTGCCTGGCCACGATGCTGACCTGGACCATGCGGATCTTGTTCGTCGTCATCTTGGAGCTTGGAGGAAGGAACCAATTGATGTTAGTCAGAAAGTCTCCCTGATCGAATGAGTTGGACCCGTTCATATCGTCAATGGCGCCGTCTGGATCCCCTGAATTGATATTGATGTTGCAGCCATCACAGGCATAGGCCAGCTGGAGGTCTTCCACCCCATCCATTATCGGTACACAGGTGTTGCCCGGATTGTTGCAGTTGGGCGGACCACCGACGCCAGCAGGAGCCACACCTCTCACCAAACAAGGCGCGTTCCCTTGACAGAGGTTGAGAGGGTCTGGAGGCGGAATGACTTGATAAGTGATGCATTGCAGGAGATAGACTTGTGTGCCGCTTCCAAATGTCGCGGGCGCAGGGATGGAGGGATTTAGATTTAACGCAGCAGGGGTCACGCCTCCAGCCGCAATGCGTGAACCCGTCACACCTCCAACCGTCACCGACATCCCGGGAAGTGCCGCAGCCCCACCCGGGATTGCAGCCCCCATACCGGTCGTCGCGTTGTTGACCAAAGGAAGAGTTGCAATCGGTTGATTAGGACCGCCAATTGTCCCAGGGGCTGCGATAGCGAGCTGCCACATCGGTCCTACCGCGGTAATCGAATTCGTCATCGGCACCACCATCGATATGGAATCCGGCCCAAAGTCGGCACCCAGTGCATTATTGTCGGCCGGGATCAAAGCCGCAGGCGTTCCATTTACTGCGCAATTGCCAACTGACCCACCCATCAGACCTTGCATGCCGAAACCAGCAAGCTTGAGGTCCGCCGTGATCATGTCAAGCCCGTTCCTGGCAGTCGATTGAGTATTGACTACTTGGTTGGTCATTCTCGTCGTTTTTTGAGTGACCGTGAGAGCCCCTAATCCGGCGGCGATGATCGCAGTAGACATCGCGACCGCGATCATCACTTCTGTCAGAGTAAATCCCCGTTGACTGACCAGGATAGGCTTTGGAGATGTGATCATCGATGCACCCATATTGTTGCGCAGCTGTGTCATACGAATTCATTCAGGGACGAGAGTCGTCTGAAAACTGACGGTCCTGAGCCGTTGGCTCACACCCCGCTCATTCCATTGCACCTGCACAACCACTTGCCTCGCCCCCAATGATGGATTGGCTGGAACGCCGTTGGTAACCAGGACGGTTCCTTGTACGTTGGTAAGATTGGAGGCCAGGACCAACGTACGCCATTGTGTGCAGTCACCCTGAACGACTCGAACGATGTTGAGAGGGGTGGGCTTGGTAACTCCGATCGGAGGCGGAGCGGGGACTGCAGCACAATTGCCAGGCCCGAGTGTCTGGACGTTGTGATAGGCCCAGGCGTACTGCCGATTGGCCTGAATGCGCTCCATCATGTCCGACGCAATGTTCGTCACGACAGAGAGATCGTTCGCATCCACGTTCTTGGTGAAAGCCATCCCTTGCATAGCAGCCATGCCCATCACTCCCACACCGAGAATCGTGGCCGACACTAAGACTTCCACGAGAGTGAAGCCTTTTTCATTTCTACATTTCATCTCATCACCTGCTTTCTCTCTATTGGTTCTGCAGACAGGGATTGATCTGTCTGGTACACCAGGTGACTTTGCCGGATGGAGCCAGCGAGATCGAATAGATCAAGTTAGGGTCGCGCACGCTTTGCAACTGAACCGTTTGATTGGCCAATGGAGTCGTGCTCAGGCCTCTGGGAGTAAATCCGATCGGCTGGGCAGGCAAGAGAACAAAGGTGACGTTCAATGGGAGTGTCTCGGAACCCAGGGGGGGAGTGAATGCTACTTGGCTTTGGGCTCCAGGTACATTGGTAGGTGTTGCCACAATCATTGCGTTGCGACTGATGGCCGCCGACCGAGCGAACAGGAGTCGGTTATACAAACTCGTGGTCGCCTGGTAGAGCTCGTGGCGAGCGTACATCAACGTGAAATTGGGAATGGCCAGCCCCGCGGCAATCCCAACGATGACCACGACAATCATGATCTCCAGCAGCGTAAAGCCCTGCTGGTTTTTCTCAGCCCGTCTCGTGGTTGTTTGTCGTTGACACAACATGACGCCTGCTGATCGAGCAAGGGGCATGCCGCTCCAGGAAAGGCGTCGCGTTATTCTAACCCCTTGATTAGATGGCAGTGTTCTCACCACAAAGGTCTTCGTCTTCGGTCATTTTCCGCGATGATGAGCAACAATTTTCGGCGAGGATGCTGTACTGTTTCGTACAGCAAAGTGGGTATATTTGATTAAGGATCCTTGGGTGATCACTACCGTAGACGACGCCGAGTCAGGACAACAGCCGTCTGAGGGGGTAGGATTCAATCTGCATAAGTGAGTAGGGGTCGTATGAAACGAGAGTCTCGCAAGGTCCAGCGGTTTGCCGTCCAGCTTCCCTGCAAATTGTGGAACAATGGACACAAGTCGGACGGCACCGTCTTATACCTCTCGGCGCAGGGGTGTGCCCTAACAGCGGAGCACCCTTCGTCCGTCTCGACTTACGTTTCGCTGTCGATAGATTTGTTAGGTGGCGAAGAGCCAGTGAACATCGAATTGGCTGGAGTACGTTGGGTTTCCGAGCTCCGATGTGGGTTGGAATTTATCCGTGTTTCGCCTGATATGCTGGTGAAATTGAGAGCTTTCGTATTGGTGTTGGAGCAAACCCCTTAGCAGATTCAGCTGACTATTTGTGCCTTGAAGTAGCTATTTTATAGCTACAGCTCGGACTTGACGGTATGTCGTAAGGCCCTTCAGCACTTTCTGAATGCCATTTTGTAAGAGCGTGACCATTCCATCCCGCATCGCAACACTCAGGATTTCCGCGGTTCGGGCTCTCCCTTGAATCAAGTTCTTGATGTCTTCTGATCCGACCAGCAGCTCATGCAGTGCCACCCGCCCCTTAAACCCACTGTGATTGCAGGCATCACAACCCTTTCCGCGATTGAGATTCAAGTCGTCGGTGTATGAGACGCCGAGCTTCTCCCAATAACGTGCTCCATAGCCTTGCACCAGCTCGTCATATTCCTGTTGCGTTGGGTGGTAGCTTTCTTTGCAGTGGAGGCAGATGCGTTTACAGAGGCGCATTGCCAGTATTCCTAACATCGCATCAGCGAAATTGAATGGGTCGCAACCCATATCCAGCAGTCGAGTGACTGTTTCCACTGCACTGTTGGTATGTAGCGTGCTCATCACGAGGTGACCCGTGAGCGAAGCCTCAATCGCAATATCAGCCGTTTCTTTATCGCGCATTTCTCCGATCATAATCACATCCGGATCTGCGCGAAGGAACGCCCGCATCGCCGTCGCAAAGGTAAAGCCGATCTTAGGATGGACCTGAACCTGTCGTAATCCTTCCTGAGTAATTTCGATGGGGTCTTCCGCCGTCCAAATTTTCCGTTCATCGGTATTGATATGTTTCATCACGGCGTGCAGCGTCGTTGTTTTCCCCGATCCAGTAGGCCCCACACAAAGGATAATTCCATGCGGACGCTCGGACAATTCTTTGACCATCTGCAGAACATCTTGGGTAAAATCCATGGCCTCTAAGGGCATGGTTTCCTTTGCCGTTAGAAGACGCATCACTACATCTTCGTTGTTTCCTGCGGTAGGCAATGTGGCTATCCGCAATTCGATTTCACGATCCTTGGCTAATTTGTAGCGGATTTTGCCGTCCTGAGGTTTCCGTCGCTCGGCTATATCGAGGTTGGCCATGATCTTCAACCGCGAAACAATGGCACGCCTATAGACGGCAGGAATTCGCATATAGGTAAAACAAGTCCCATCGACACGGAACCGTACTGCCGTTTCCTTGCGATCCGAATAGGGTTCAATATGGACATCCGATGCCCCTAATCGATAGGCCTCAGCGATCACTTGGTTCGCCAGACGCACGATGGCCGAATCGTTTTCATCGACCTCTCTGAACTCGGCGTCTCGGTTTAACTCCAGGCTCGCTTCATCGACGAGTTCGCCGAGAATTTCGGTTATCGACTCCCCGTTGGCCTGCCCTGTCGCGACAAGAAGATATTGTTCGATATCCCGTCGAAGCCCAACGGAGAAGCGTATCGTCGTACCAGGGAAGGCGCGTCGTATATCGAGACCTTTCTCCAGATCGTGCGGATCATTGATGACAATATCGAGGACAATCCCCTGTCGTTTCAACGGAATCCAGGCGCTCCTTCTGAGATAATCTACGCTGAGGTTTTTCAAGAGTTCCGGGTCGATGACGGTTCGCTCATCATAGGCCACGTAGGGGCATTGGTAAAATTCGCTGAGCGCAGACCCGAGTGCAGACTTCGGCACACGGTACTTATCGAGCAAGAGGGTTTCTAGATCAATTTCCCGTGATAGGGATTCCTCTATTGCGGCATCGAGGTCCGCCTGCTTAATAATCCCACGATAGGCGATGCAGTCTAAGAGACTGCGCCCCATCGTCATCTTGCGAGGCTGTTTGGCCATCGACGGCTTTTTCAGGCTGGCAACCGAGAGGATCTGCCGTTTGTGATGCGTTTCAACGCCTTGCGTAATCATTCTATCTCATCCTTTCTCATCGACAATAAGAAGTTGTTTTCATGTGTCGGTCTTTGACTCTTGCTCAATATCGCGTCATCCAGGTACCGGGAGCACGATAGACCACGGGGAGTCCACGATAGAAGCCTCGACTGAGATCGTGGTCATACCACACCTCCAAGCTGCTTCCTGAGCTAGCTGAGGTGATTGCCCCGCCGGCTGCCACCGCTCCATATAATCTGACTCTTCCGGCTATCGTAATGTCTCCGCTTGCGTGGAGCACTCCATTGAAATGCATGCCGGAGAGTTGAACCGACGTCCGAGCGGCATCTGTACTCTGGTCTCCTTGTGGAGGACTGAGTACCCGGATGGGCTGTCCTGATCCACTGGAAGCAAGCACAACGTGACCTTGCACGACCGCCATGCCTTCAAAGTACGACGCGTGCAATTTGACCACCCCAAGATTGTCTGGACGGGGAGCCATCTGATCGAGCGTGTCGACGAATATCAGACCATGCTGGTCGCCGCTTCCCTGTGACCGAAAGACCTCGTCTGGGGAGAGACCACGTCCTGGTTCTACAATACCTTGCGGATACAGAAGACCTTCTCGATCGATCGCGAAGTAACGGCCGAATCTTTTTGCCACTCGCTTTGTGTGTTCATAGTTCCACTGATCGAGGCGAACTCCCGGAATAGGATTCTGACCCATGTGAAGGTTGCTGGGGAAATTGGGAGCCTGTCCCGAAGATGGCTGTGTCACCTGCACCGTCCCGCCTATCCACCCTTCCATCCATCGATCTTCTCGGTGCGTCATTTCGTCATAGGCCTGCGGGGTCACTGGAGCAAGTGCGCTCTTCAGTGGGATCTCTTCAGCCTGTGAGAGAACCAGATCACCTCCCACCCTTAACTCACCCCAATGCACGGAGACTGGCGATTCGCTTCCTGGCTGGAACCGGCCAAGATGCAGACCCACTTGCACAGCGGCCCTTAGCGGCGGCAGGTCCAGTGCGCCCAACTGCATGAGTATCGATTGCTTGACCGGGGGATTGGTATTGGTTGCGACCGTGGTGTCGATTGTGCACAGAAGGCCCGGCTTGGCAGGCGCGTAGACTTTGAGTTCTTCCACCTGTCCTAGATGTGTCATTGCGCGAAACATGCCGGTCTCTGGATCGTTCAACAGTCGATTATCTGAGGGATTGTCAGTCTGTAACCGTACATCCGGCTGATCCGCCGTACCTACAAATTGCGAGCGACCGAATGCATCGAAAAAGGATGGCGCTCCTTCTCTATCGTGATTTCTTTTTTCCCGAAAAGACGAAAGCTGGGGTGCGCCTGCAGTTGTCTGGTGGCTGTGAAACCAGGCCACCACCATTTCACCAGCCGCATCGGCAAGTTGCTGGGCAACCGCCGCTTGGTTTGCTAGTCCAGCACTGACGGTCTCTTGTCCTGCCAGATTGAGAAGTGTGGCGCCCAGCAACGATAGAATGAGCGCGACGATCATCGCTCCCAGAAGTGCAATCCCCTGCTGACCGTCTTTGACATTAAAATGCGACATGTCTTTACTCCTATGATCGAAGACTTACCTCCCGCATCATTCTATGCGGGTGGTGGTTCGAGTCGATTTTGAGCACGACTCGCTTCACGAGCGAGGGCTGCCCGGTGACATGACCATGCTCGTCCCAATACGAAAAATGCACATCTTCCAGGTTGCCGATGAGAGTATTGGCTCCTCCATCGACCATCCGCATAAGCTTTACCGTTCCGGTTTCATCTCGCTTGGTGTAATAGCCCACCCGATTGCTCACTTCCACAGAGGCACCTGCGGGAAACGACAAGGCTACCGGCTCGGTCACGGTCAGCTGATACCGCTGCCCTGAATGGGAGAGTCGATGAGCTTCGCAGTCCTGCTGGCCACAAATGATTACGGTTTTCCCCTCACTCCATCCACTGCCATCCTGCACCGCAATAACTAATTGACCCGGCATAAGCGCACCAGTAGTCACCGTTCGATGGCCGCTGATATTGGCATGAAACCGAAATTCATCCGGAGTCGCTGATATGATCGAATCGGGAACTGCCAATCGAATTTCTTGTTCGAACACCTCTAACCCCATTCGGAGATCTTGCTGATGCCTCAGATCATTTTGCTGTTTGCTCACATGGGCCTGCGCCACATTCAAAGCATGCAACGCCGCAGCGAATACGATTGCTCCGGCCGTCAAACTGATCATCACTTCAGTCAGACAAACACCACACGTGTCGAACTCAATGCTTCTGAAACGGCGGCGCTGGTCTTCAGATGTGGTGACGTTCCCTTGGTTCATGGTTGCCCCACAAAGTTTGGGTTGGCTCGAATGGTTGCCATCTTCACTTCTCTCTTGTGGCTGCTGACCCCCGAATACGAGGCGACCGCTCGAATCGTCACCATGGCGGCGGAGCGCAGTGGTCCTGGCCGATCTGTCTCAATCATCCACACGACTGTCACGCCGTCACGCTCATACATGGCTGTGTAGATTCCATCACCCGCAGTCGTGTCGGAGCCTTGGCCGTCGTCCGCCATGAGCGTTTCTGGAGTGCCATCGTGATCGAGATCATCTTCCAGAAGGGACTGCCAACGAACGGACCGCTTCGCTTCCAACCTTGCCTGGGCCAGCTCGATCGCCTTACTGTTCAGGCCGCCCTGTTGTATGTGCCTGGATGAAATCTCCACCGCACCCAGAGTACCCATCAGTGCAACCCCCGAAATCACCATTGCCACCATCACCTCGATCAGACTAATGCCATCATTCTTCATCGTTCGTCTCATAGGAGCGATATCCGACCTGTGATGCTCACGGTAAGCTGCTGGGTCTGTCCTTCTAAGCTGTGAATTTGAATCGTCGTGGCACTGGCGGAGCGTCCGCTTGGATGAAAGAGAATCTCCGGCCCTGCGCTTGGCTCCTCGATAACGATCCCTTTCCCTCCATAGTGATACGCGTGATGGGCGGTCCCGGTGTTGACAAACTGAGTGGCAAGGACCTGCTGGTCCATGTCGACGACGATTCGAACGCGATCCCGATAGGTCATCGCAAGCTGCCGTGCAAGCCGCAATTCCGAAGCGATTTCCTCGGTCGTACTACGAATCTGACTGCGAGAGTTGAAGACGGAGTAGTTGGGAGCCGCCATCGTGGCGAGCATCCCCATTATCGCGACGACCATGATGAGCTCTGTCAATGTCTTACCTTCTTGCTTCATAGTCTCCTCACTAGTTCTCTAACTCTGCAGTGGTTATGTAGTCCGACGCTATGTCAAGACTCGTGCCACTCCTAATCGAAGCCTTCATAAATGGTCTGCTTACCGAACCAAGTGTTACGGAAAGTCCCTAAGCCATTGAAGCGATAGAACCAAAATGAGAAAGATGTGAAATGACCTGGAAGGCATAACGCCTACACGAGAGACGAGGACAGCGGAGAGCAGTAGTACCTCAACAGATACGATTCTTTACAGAAGAGATACAGTACGAAAGGGTGGGAATCGTCCAGGAGAGCCGTTATCCAGCCAGGAGCCCTTGATACCAGTCAAGGATAGATTGGCCAAAGAATAGTGCTACTAGCGCGCCACAAACCAGAAATGGCCCGAATGGAATGTAGTCTTCGCGCTTAATCACCTGTGCCGTAATGAGGGTAATCCCGACGAGCGACCCCAGGAGCGACCCTACCATGATCGTCATCAGAGCAGGCTTCCACCCAAGAAAAGCCCCTATCATCCCCAGAAGCTTGATGTCCCCTCCCCCCATCCCTTCCTTCCCGAAGAGATAGGGGCTGGCCCACGCCAGAAGCCACAGGATTCCCCCGCCGACGAGAACTCCCAGCAAACTATCCAAGAATCCGAGGGGTAAAATGGTGGTGGCGCAGACGAGGCCTACAATGATTCCCGGAAACGTCACGGCATTGGGGATGATCTTATGAGAAAGGTCTGTCCCGGCTACTACAAGGAGGGCGGAATAGAGCAACCCGTAGGCCACAGCAACCCAGGTTGGTCCGAAGAACCAGAGGAGCCCTACATAACCTGCGGCATTCAGGATCTCAACCAAGGGATAGCGGAAAGGAATGGGCACACTACAATGCCTGCAGCGTCCATTCAACGCGAAGTAGCTCAGAATGGGAATGTTATCGTACCAGGCAATGGGGTGACTGCATCTCGGACAATGAGAGCCGGGCCAGGCGATCGATTCCTGCCGTGGCAAGCGGTAGATACAGACATTGAGAAAGCTACCGATAAGTGCACCGAAAAGGCCGGCAATCAGGAGTAGTAACAGTAGATGCCCCTCATGCATAATTGCCCAGAGTTCTTTCCCTACCTAGGAACCCGTACCTTTATTTACATTCCTGAATGATCCATCCATAATATGCCCATGATGTTCGATATGATTCTCGCCCGAGTGTATGAGTATACCCAAAGCACATACCTATTAATATGTAATATGGAGAACTACTAGTATGGCGAAAACAACGGGAAAACCACGGCCTCGGAAATCTCTTGCCGATCTTGAGCCGCCTCCGCGCTCAAGACGGCCTGAGTCGCTCACATCACGCGAACAAGAAATTTTGGAACTGATCTGGGCGGGATTTAAGAACAAGGAAATCGGTCAACGGTTGAAGATCAGCGTTAAAACGGTCGAAGCCCACCGGGCCAATATGATGAAGAAAATGCGGGTGTCGAATACGGCTCAACTCCTGAAAACCGCCATCCAGGGTGGTGTGCTCAGGATTCGGTAGAATCAGCCCTGAGCAGGACGGCGTTGACGAACCGCCTCAAACAGGACTATGGCTGCCGCGGCGGACACATTCAATGACCGAACCTGACCATTGAGAGGAATGCAGACACACTCATCGCAATGTTGCAGGACTCCAGGCCTGATTCCTGTTCCCTCCCCTCCTAGAACCAGCGCAATCGGTTGTCGGAGGTCGACGTCCGTAAATATTGTATGAGCCGACGGCGTCACCCCGTAGATCCAAACTCCAGCCGCCTTCAATGACTCGATCAATCTGCTGATGTTTGTCACGCGTGCAACGGGAATGTGATCGATCGCTCCGGCCGAAGCTTTGGCAACGACTGATGTGAGTCCGGCAGCCCTTCGTTCGGGGATAAATACTCCGTGGGCCCCCGCACCCTCTGCCGTCCGAAGCACGGCGCCGAGGTTGTGTGGATCTTCAACTCCGTCCAAGACTACAAGCAGTGGTGCCTCATGCCGTTGGGCAGCTCGAGCGAGGATCGACTCCTCCGTCTGATAGGCCTTGGCTGAGGTAAAGGCTACAACGCCTTGGTGCTTGCCGTTGGGAACCAGACGGTCGAAAGAGATCTGAGGTTGGACATGAACCGGAACATGGCGTGATCGAGCCAGTTGCACCAGATCGGTGAACTGTTTATCGGTTCGAAGGACCAATATACGTTGCAGCGGTCTGTTTCCGGCTTTCAGCGCTTCGCGCACGGCATGGAGCCCATACAGGATCTCCCGCGCGTCAGCGCTTCCACCGGCTGGTGCCATCTGGCTTGTCCTCAATGGTAATCCCCAGAGCAGCGAGTTCCCTGCGAATCTCGTCCGCTCGCTTAAAGTCCTTCAGTACACGTGCTGCGTTCCGGTCTTGAATCTTCTGCTCGATATCATTGTCTGAGGGCACCGACTGCATAGTCTCTGATTCCCCAAGACCAGCCGATAGCGAGTCCGACGCCCTGAGATCCCTCATGGGATTGAACTGCCATCTATTCAGCTGGAACAATCCCAAGATGCCGCCAAGAGCTTGGAATTCCTCTCGCACCTCTTTCCTTGCCTCACTCGACAATCCCCTGTCGAGAAGCTTATTGATCTCGCCGCGAAACATTTGAAGTTCGGCGATAGCAGCAGGCGTATTGAAATCGTCATCCATTGCCGCTCGAAATCTCTGCCGACATCGTTCGATTGCCTTAGCAGCGGCGGTGTTGACACTCCCCTGAGACTCCCACTCCTCCAGCCGCTTGAACAGGTCGTAGAACCCGTTCAAGGCCTGTTTGGCCTCCTTCAGTGCTTGATCTGAAAAATCCAGCGGCCCATGGTAGTGGGTAGAGAGCAGGAAGAAGCGCAGTATTTCTCCCGTAACCTCCTCTGGCCATTCCGACTTCTCAAAGATCTCACGGATCGTGAAAAAGTTCCCGAGTGACTTCGACATCTTCTCTTTGTTGATCTGAACGAACCCGTTGTGGATCCAATAGCGTGCGAATTCTTTTCCCGTCGCGCCACATGATTGTGCGATCTCGTTTTCATGGTGCGGGAAAATAAGGTCCATCCCGCCGCCATGGATGTCGAAGGTTTCACCGAGGTGCCGAATCGACATGGCGGAACATTCAATATGCCAGCCCGGTCGCCCTGGTCCCCAGGGACTTTCCCATGCCGGCTCACCCGGCTTACTGCTCTTCCAAATGGCAAAGTCCATGGGGTGATGTTTTCGTTCATCCACATCCACACGCGCACCGGCTTGCAAGTCCTCGAGTCGTCGTTTTGACAGCCTTCCGTATTCCGGATATTTCGCGACCTCAAAATACACGTCCCCATCCACCACGTAGGCCAACTCTTTGCCGACCAATCTTTCGGTTAACCTAATGATGTCGTCGATGTGCTCCGTGGCCCTGGGCTCTTCCGTCGCAGCCCTGATACCCAGCTTACCCATATCCTCATGGTAGGCCTGAATGTATTTGGCTGTAACGGCATCGCACGAAACACCCTGTTCATTTGCCCGCTTGATGATTTTGTCGTCAACATCCGTGAAATTCTTGACGAAGGTCACAGCATACCCGCTGTATTCCAAGTGACGCCGGAGCACGTCGAATACCAGCGCGCTGCGCGCATGGCCGATGTGGCAATAGTCATAGACCGTCACGCCGCAGACGTACATGCGGACTGTCTTCAGTTCAATCGGCTCGAACACTTCTTGCCGCCCGGTGAGCGTATTGAACAGCTTGAGCATGCTGTTTAAGCTCCCGGGCTCGTTCGCCGTTTCGGCCAGTGAGACCAAAGGAAGTACCCAACAGCTGCAGCCAGGACGAGCCCGATGATGATGTCGAATTGATGAAAGTAATCCCGGAGATGTTCCCATTGTTCGCCCATACGAAGGCCGATATAGGCCAACAGATAGCACCAGGGCAGCGCTCCCACAAAGGTGAAGACCACGAACCGTGGGAAATTCATCCTCGCAATGCCGGCCGGGAGCGAAATGAACGTCCGCACCACCGGGAGCATTCTGCTGAAGAAGACGGCCGCCTCTCCATATTTTGCGAACCAGCGATCGGCGATATCGAGATCATGGTGTGAGATCAGAAAATACGGTCCATAACGCTCCACAAGTGGTCGTCCACCCCAGACGCCCGCGTAGTAGGCCACGATCGACCCGAGAACATTGCCGACCGCGCCGGCCAACGTGACCCCGAGCATCGTAAATTGTCCGGTCATGACCAGGTAGCCGGAAAACGGCATGATAATTTCACTCGGGAGCGGAATGCAGGCACTCTCGACAGCCATCGTGAAGAGGATGCCTCCATAGCCGAATCGTGAAATACACGCAATGACGAATCGGCTCAACTCACTGATGACGGCCTCGATCAGTCCTCCCATCACGCCCCTAACTGCCCTGTGCGACCGATCGCTGATCGGGGGGTTGAGGGCTTCCTGACACCCCGGTTTAGGATCGGCTCCCACGCACGAAACCGATCAAGTACTCCATGATGCGTACTATCCAGGCGGATCGGAGTGATAGACACAAAGCCTTCTTCGATCGCCTCGTGATCCGCATCCTTGCTGCGACTCCACGAGACCCGTTTACCGGCAATCCAGTAGTACTTGCGGCCGTGCGGATCAAGCTTTTCGATGATCGGATTGTGAAACCGCCTTCGGCTAAGACAGGTGACCCGCACGCCTCTAATTGCGCGTCTCGGGCGATTTGGGATATTCACGTTCACGAGCGTCTCCTCGGGCAGACCGTGGGCAAGGACAAGCCGGACCACGCGTACCGCATAGGCGGCACCGACGTCAAAGCGAAAGGTGTCCAGCCCTTCTTGGGACACTGCCACGGACGGTATACCGAGGATGGTCCCTTCCATCGCCGCCGACACGGTGCCGGAGTACATCACATCATCGCCGAGGTTGACCCCTTTATTAATACCGGAGACGACAATGACGGGCGGTTTGGGCATGACTTTGAGCAGCGCAAGATTCACGCAATCCACCGGGGTTCCATTCACGGCATATGTGCGTGGACCCAGTTGATGGAGACGCAAGGGCTTGTGCAATGTCACGGCGTGAGCCACCGCCGTGCGCTCCCGATCCGGGGCAACAATCCAAACTTCACCGACCGGGGCAAGCGCCCTCGCCAAGGCAGTGATGCCCGGCGAGTGGATACCGTCATCGTTGGTGACGAGGATGCGCATGGCCGGCTTTCAACAAAAAAAGCTGCGCGAGGCAGCTCCTTCGCTACTTCAGTAACGGGTAAAGCGCGATGGCCTTACCGTTCACGGCACAAGTCATTGGTCGGGGCGGCGGGATTTGAACCCACGACCACTCGCACCCCAAGCGAGTGCGCTACCGGGCTGCGCTACGCCCCGACACGTTCATAAATCCGGACATCCCCATCTTGACCGATGATTCAGGGGAATGTCTTCAGTGAAACTACCCTTTTATCATGATGAATGCGAGTCGATAATCTTGAGAATAACTTGGAGATCGCCTCTCAACTTTTTAGCAACCTCTCTTGGACGCAGCCTACGCGAGGCGGCTCGCCCACGACGTACCCAGTATCGCTTGACACCATCGAGGGTATGTCCCTCCTCATAGAGCATCCGCTTGATTTCCAGCACGGTTTCGACATCTCGTTGGACATAGAGGCGTTGATTCCCTCGACTCTTTTTGGGCTTCAGAAACGTGAATTGAGATTCCCAGAAACGGAGCACATACGCGGGAAGCTTCGTCAGTTGACTCACTTCGCCGATTTTATAGAAGACCTTACTCCCCAGGCTGGGTTCAATTCCCATGACCGGCCTCACGGTGCGGTCGATGATGTGGGTGAAGCAGACTTACGAATTGACGTACTTCTTGAACACCTGGCTTGGCCGAAACGTGACGACTCGACGGGGGGTAATCCCAATTTCTTCTCCAGTTCGTGGATTTCGTCCCTTCCGGGCTCCCTTGCTACGGACCACAAAATTCCCAAACCCCGCGATTTTGACCGATTCTCCCTTCTGCAAGACGGATTTCAACATATTCAGTACAAACTCAACAATGTCAGCGGCTTCATTTTTTGAGATGCCGACTTGCTTGAAGATTTCGTCAGCGATATCCGCCTTTCTCATGCCACCCCCCTACGTGACCACTGCAACTCGCCGCGTTTTCGTTTGAACTGCTCCTCCTGCAATGCGATGAGTTTTGCTTAAGTTACGTGAGGTTACGAAACCTGTCAAGAATAAATTTGGCTAGTGCTTACGAAAATACTCTAGTCCTTGGCTAGAAGTTTGTATTCGATACTATCTGCGAGCGCCTGCCACGTCGCCTCGATGATGTTTTCCGAGACCCCGACCGTCCCCCACTTATCTTTGTGGTCTCCGGATTCGATCAAGACACGCACTTTTGATTCGGTCCCTCGATTTGCCGCCAGCACACGCACTTTGTAGTCCAACAGCTTGACTTCACGAAGCTGCGGGTAGAATTTTTCCAACGACTTACGCAACGCATGGTCGAGAGCATTGACCGGACCGGTCCCGACAGCCGCCGTATGTTCGACCGCGTCGCCGACCTTGACCATCACCGTAGCCTCGGAAAGAGGCATACCATCCTCCTGCTTCTTTTCAACAATCACGCGAAACCCGAGTAATTGGAACGCGGGTCTATGACTCCCCATCGCCTTTCGCATCAGCAATTCGAACGATCCTTCGGCACCTTCGAACTGATAGCCTTGGCTTTCTCGCTCTTTCAGCGTATGGATCAGCTCATTGACCTTGGAATGGCCCTTCGAGAGCTTGATTCCATAGGCTTCAATCTTGTCGAGAAGTCCGCTCCGTCCTCCATAGTCGGAGATCAGCATCCGTTGTCGATTCCCGACTCTGGCCGGATCGACATGTTCATAGGTCGCCGGATTCTTCAGCACGGCATGAATATGAACGCCCCCCTTGTGCGCAAACGCGGAATCGCCGACATAGGGTTGATGCTTATTCGGCATCAGATTCGCGATCTCCGTGACAAACCCTGACACATCCTTCAGATGGTTCAATCGATCGGTCAAGGCTGGACGCTTCATCTTCAGTTCTAAATTCGGGATGATCGAACAGAGGTTGGCATTCCCACACCGCTCTCCAATCCCATTGATCGTCCCCTGCACTTGCCGGATACCCAGCTGAATCGCCACCAGCGAGTTCGCCACCGCCATTTCGCAGTCGTTATGGGCATGGATGCCGAGCGGAACCTGACACTCGCGTTGAACCACACCACAAATTTCACGGATTTCCCACGGCATCGTCCCACCGTTGGTATCACAGAGAATGACCCGTTCGGCTCCGGCCTCCACCGCTTTTCTGATGGTGGCAAGCGCATACTCAGGATTGGTCTTGTATCCGTCGAAGAAATGTTCCGCATCGTAGAACACCCGGCGTCCTTTTCCGTGGAGATACGCGATGGAATCGGCGATCAACTCTAAGTTCTTGGTCAGCGAGATGCCGAGAGCATCCGTGACGTGCAGCGACCACGTTTTGCCAAAGAGAGTGATCGTCTTGGTTTCGGCCGCGAGTAAGGCCTGGAGATTAGGATCCTTTCGGACGGAATTACTGGCTTTCCTGGTCGATCCAAACGCGATAACGTCGGCATGCTTTAGCGGAATCGTCTTGATCATCCGGAAGAATTCAATGTCTTTGGGATTCGCCCCAGGCCAGCCACCCTCGATAAAATGGACTCCCAGCTCATCCAGCTTCTGCGCAATGCGGACTTTGTCCTCTGCCGAGAAACTGACGTCCTCTGCCTGAGCGCCATCGCGCAAGGTGGTGTCATAGATTTCCAGTGACGCCGTCTGATCCGTAGACGGCTTTCGGTCAAGAACGGGCTGTTGCTCATGCGAAGCGGGGGAAGCACCGATTTGAGAGGTTTTCCGAGCCATGGCAAAAGAGGGTACCAGGAGCGGGGCCCCTCTGTCGAGACGTCAAGAGCCTGACAACACAAGACCCACCGTCCCCTCGCCCGTGCATTCGACGACGCTGCCATTGCCGGATGCGCCCGCTTTGGTTTGAATGCGACGTCGTATCATCGAAGAGCCTGCACGGTTCAAGATCCGACCCTATCCTTTTCGAAAGTGCGTCGGAATAGATAGATCGACCTTGCAATTAGAGTGGGATCCCCCGGAGGTCCGGCCGAGCTTCACAATGATGGATCCGGTACATTTTCAGAAGCATCCCCTAGGTCGCTGGACAAGCCGATTTCAGAGAATCACTCGGTTGTGGCTTGGCGAAGCGGCTGCGTTCGGCCGAATCGGTTCCGAAGAGTCTCGACGATCACCGCATCCCACCGGCGGGGAACCACCGTTTCAGCCACACTGTGCCCGTGGCGAAGGGCCAGCCACCCCGACAAGGCTAACGCCACCGCCGTGGCCGCCACGTTCGGCCAGGCGTTCAAGTCCCATTGGATGGGAGCCAGATACGCGTGCCTGCTGAAGGGGAACCAATAGGTGATGCCCCACCCGTACCCGCTGCCGAAGAAGTCACAGAGCAGATGCCCGTGAAAGGCCACTAGCGCCAGCAGTGCGACGCGCACCCGGTCTTTCGCGAGGCTCGTTGCACAGATGGTGACGAGCGTCGCACCGACGACCCCATGCGTGAGCACATGATGCCATTGCCCGTAGGCATCGACGCCTGCCAGCAGCGACAGCCCATCAAGATCGGGGGCGACTCCGGCGTAGGCAACCAGAAGACGATCCCGTCGCTCCGGGAGATGCTGTCCCACCAACCACGAGACAATGAGATGACTGGAAGGGTGCAATAGACGCTCCCAACAGAGTGTGGAGTAAGTGTAGCAGAGATGCAATGACAGGGGAGGTAGGAGATGAGGGAAGCCCGGAAGGCCGGGGACTTCCCCGGGAGAAGTCCAGGAGGGTAGTTTTATGAAGCATGGCGACCCAACCATTTTGTCAGTAGCCATGCCATGAAACCAACGACACCAAGAAGAAAACATAGCTGATACGCACCATCATGCGACAATCTGTTTAAGAGTGGGTTGGCATCAGGATGGTGAAAAGGGCCGTATGTCATAGTGCATGAAACTATCAAGGACAATGTGGCTCAGCGTGCCCCCAACTGCGCCAGACCAAATGGCGATAGGAGTGGGTTTGGTTGGCTCAGAAAGCCAACGAAGCTTGTAGACCCATGAAGGATGTCGGAGCTTCGCACCATGCCAATGAACCGTGAGCTACCTGAACCCCTGCGGGGTCCCGTTGACTCCGCACTCTATTTGAGTGTTGTATGCTGGAGCGACACGCGTCTGAGCGCTTTTGAAGCCGACGGGGATTGCCCCACTATGGTCCCTGACGGCTTTTTCTCTTCCTAACACGACTCTCGCCCTCTTCAGTTCACGGTCGGGCTCCTGCAAAGTCGTTGCGTTGTTCACCGATATCCGTTCCTGACACCGTCTTCGCACTGATCCCGTATTCTGCTCTTCTTGTGATCGCACCCGGAGTAAAGACTCCCGAGACCTGTTTCTGTTCCTGAGACTGATGTCGGATAGGCTTCACACAGTCGGGACCGGCACTGGGTCAGTGCCTATCGGTGCCTCTCTCGTCGCACTCGGGGTGGACACAAGGTCGGTCGCTCCCTTACATTATCCGGACGGACGCCCGGTGAGCACAAAGGGCCCTGATAGAGCAGATGAGCACCCACCGCCTGGCGAACCCCGGTTTCAACACCATGGTCGACGTGCCTGCGTGATGGCAGGCGATGTATTTGTGGTTCAACGGCTGATGGGGGAACAGGGATGCTCCCGTGTCGGCTCAAGGCCTCCGAAACCGTTTGTACGGAGACGGCGATGGCAGATAACCAGACTTCGTTGTTCGGCAACGAGTGCGCCGGGCAGGGGATTTCCGGCGAACTCGCTCTGCGCGCCCAGCTGAACCGCCCATTAACCAAGGTGCAGCGCACCTTCAACCGGCTCGTGGGCAAGATTGAAACGCTCCGGGCCGCGCTGGCTCGCGAAACTCGGAGGCTGGACGAGGCACTCGCCTATTGGGCGCAACATCTGCATCCACGGCAACTGAGACTCACCGCCTTGCGCAAGGACCTCCTTCGCGCACTTGCCCCATTTATCGAAAACCCGCGTCCGCTCCGCAAGAACGAGCAGAAGGCGCTGCAGGCGATTGTCGCGGACCAGTTGGACACCATTGTGAGAACAGAGGGTTCACTGGTCGATGCCGACCTTCGGACGCTCTTCGAACGGGTACATCGGGTCAGTTTCGACCGTGCGGAACGAGCAGGATTCGAAGAGGCGCGTTCGATCATGGAGGAGGCCTTCGGGGAATTCGGGATCGACATTGATTTGTCCGACCTGCAGCCGAACGCGACCGAGGAGTGTTTCGCCGCCAAGACGGCCCAGATGGCGGAGCGGGTCCGAAAGAAGTGTGAGGAAGAGGCCGGTGCGACCACCCGGTCAGACCAATCCAAATCGAAGCGTCACTCGGCGAAAGAGGCGCGATTGCAGCAGGCGGAAGAGATCCGGAAGAAGAGCCTCGCGACCATCTACCGCCAACTCGCGAAGGTGCTGCATCCTGACCTCGAGCCTGATCCTGAGCGGAAGCAGCGCAAGAGCGCCCTGATGCAGGATCTGACCACCGCCTACCGCAACAATGATCTGCACAGCCTCCTCCGTCTTGAGCTGGCGTGGATCGAGCGAGAAGAAGGCGATCTTGAGCGGCTGACGGACGACAAACTGGCCGTCTACAACCAGGTGCTCAAGGAGCAGGTGGACGAACTCCAGTGGGAGTTGGATGAGTTGCCGTACCATCCCCGTTATCAGCCGATCATAACCGAGGGCGGGCCGTTCGGGATCTGCCGAGTTTTCGATCAAAAGGACGGGCGGGCGGAGGCTTGGCGGATGGACCAAATGATTGCAGAGATGGACGCAAGGCTGAGGCGGATGCGCACAGAGGAGGCGCTCGCCGAGGTGCGCAGCGCGATCCAGGTATTCCGGGCCGCGAATCAAGGCCGGCTCTAAATTTGGGGGCCATACAGGTGTTCGCTCCACTCATCTGGGAACGTGGCCCTCTCCGAACATTCAGAAGCTGAAGCACGGAGATCGCTATTCATTCTTCAGCCCCTCCCCCCACCGGTTGTCGCGCGGCCGAGCGGAGGCGTTGTTGTCGTGACCTTACTTGACAGGTTTGGCCCGAGCCGTCGATCCCGCGCACCGTACGGCAAGCCTCTTCTGCCACCTGAGAGCATAAGGGGAGAGTTAAGAGGTGGGACCCCTTTGTGTCTCACCCGGCGGACCTCGAATCGCCTGCGGGGTGATCGTGAAAGAGTGAAAGGTCGTGGCGCATGACAGGAGCGTCTGTTTTGGCGGGCTCCACGCGACGCTTGGTACTAGCGGTCATGGCTGGAGTGATCGTGATCGCGTTGGGGACGCTCGGCTATATCGTGATCGAAGGCTGGTCCGCCTTCGACGCCTTGTATATGACGGTCACGACCGTCACCACGGTCGGGTATCAGGAAATTCATCCCCTGTCACCGACCGGACGGGCTTTCACGATCGTCCTGGTCATCAGCGGCGTCGGCACTTTGTTCTATGTTTTGGGCAATATCGCCCGGCTGGTGTTGGAAGGGGAACTGAGAGCTATTTTCGGGCGGTATCGGACTGAGGGAAAGATGAAAGCCATCACGACTCACTACATTGTGTGTGGATACGGACGCATGGGGAAGCGGATCTGCAAAGAACTCAGCGCGAAACCGTTGCCGTTTGTCGTGATCGACAAGAATCCTGACGTGATCTCGGCTGTGCAACAAGAAGGTCTGATGGCCTTGGAAGGCGATGCCACGCGGGACGATGTCCTGATCCGGGCCGGCATTGAACGGGCCAAAGGGGTGGTGTCGGTCGTGAATACGGACACCGAGAATTTGTACATCGTCCTGACCGCTCGCGGCCTCAACAAGGATCTGTTCATCGTCGCGCGGGGGGGCGAAGAGGGCTCGGAGCAGAAGCTGCTGCGCGCGGGAGCGAACCGCGTCATCTCCCCTTATCACATTGGAGGGATGCAAATTGCGCAAGCCCTGATTCGGCCGGCGGTCGTTGACTTTCTCGAACTCGCCACGCACAGCGAGCACCTGGATCTCCAGATGGAGGAGCTGACGATCGGGAAGGGGTCGCGGTTTGATGGTCGCACTCCCTGTGAATGCGGCCTCGAAGAAGATCGAGGGTTGATGGTGGTGGCCGTCAAGCGCGTCTCGGGCCATTTGGAGTTCAATCCGGGCCCGAAGGTCGTCCTGGGGGAAGGGGATAAGCTGATCGTACTCGGCCAGCCAAAGAGCTTGCAGCGACTGGAGGCCCTGTTGCGTGGTTGAGGTGAGTCTGCGGACGGAATCTGGTCCGAGGGGGAGAGTTAAAGCGTCGGACCCCTTGGTGTCTCCTTCTCGGCTCTTTCACGCAAGTCCGCCAGGATACTTCGAATACTTCAGCCCAGCGTCGCCATGGGTCGTCGACAATTTCAATAAATTAGCCCGTCTTGTTCCTAGCCCAGACCTCTGCAGCCAAAGGCAATTCATTTAGTTCGAGACGTGCTTCGCGCCAGGTTGGATAATGCTCCTGGAGGATTGCGATGAAATGATCGCTGTGTCTTGGCTCGATAAGATGAATCATTTCATGGACAATGACGTATTCCAACAGGTCTTTCGGCTTCTTCACAAGTTCCGTATTCAGCCGGATGTGACCTGCCCTGTGGTTGCAGCCACCCCACTTGGTCTTCATGCGTTGCAGGAAATAGCCAGCTACCCGTAGCCCGAGACGTGATTCCCACTGGGCGATCAGACGAGGAACGATCTGATGCAGTAGGGACTTATGCCACTCATGCATCACCTTCGCACGAACCGCCTGTGTGCTGCCCGGCCTTACAACCAGGGTGATACGCCGATGATCCAGCTTGACGCGAGGTTTTGCCTCCTGGTGCTCCACCGATAGCAGATGGCGCCGTCCCCACAGGTAATGCGTCTCCCCTGTGATGAACCGGCGGGGGCTTTCGCGAGCTTGTTCAGAAAATTTCGCCCGCTGTGTTCGAATCCACGCTAGTTTGGAGATCGCATAGGCACGAGCGACTTCCGCCCTGGTGCTGATAGGCGCAACCAGGCTCACACGGCCTTTCGGCGGGTGCACGGACAAATGCACGTGCTTGACCGCCTTGCGAGTCAGTTGGATGGTGATATCGCCGAGCTGTAGGGTCTGGCTCATCCGTACCCCGGTTGGTTCTTGACCAGTTCAAAGAGTGCCCGCGTGGCCTCACGATTGCGGTTGAGCAATGGGAACAGCGCATTGACCACCTGAGCTTCACGCGCATGGTCGCCCTTCCAACCCGCCGGCGCCTGCTCCCGCATGACACGATCAATCTCCAGCGCCAGCCTTGCCAGCCTGCTCCCATATTCGGCTTGAGATTCAGCGGCGACATCGGCAGCGCCCTGACCAGCCGCGAGGATCTGAGGCAGGTTGCGAAAGATGACGATGGCCTCCCGGTTACCGTGAAGCATCGCGGGAACGTCCTCGTCCGGTTGCTTCGCCACCAGTCGCTTGGCCAGGGCTTCCGCTTTTCGAAGGAACTCCGCGTAAGCCGCCGCATCTGCACGGCTCTGCTTGATCAGATCGCCCAGCAGCTTCGACATCTCAGCGTAAAACCTCGGGTCGGTGAGCTGGTCACGGATGATGGTCTTGCGAAGATTGTTGATGATACCTTCCGCGATGGCGTTCTTGGAGAGCTTCTCCTTCTCGTTCAGCTTGCGGGCGATGGCGTCGTGGATGCCGGTTTCGACGATCAGTTCCGTGAGCGACAGCGAATGGAGGTTGCCCATGTCCGTCGCCGGGTCGGCTTGCACATAGGTGTTAAGCAGATGCCGCATATCAGCCTCGTAGGGCTTGATGTCCAACTCCTCGCCTGAGTGCTTTTTGATGGCGCTGCGGGTCTCGCCGTAGAACTCAACTTCCTTCTGCAACGCTGCGGCCTCGGAATCGGAGTATCCAGCCTCGGGGAGGTTCTGGGCGATGTCGGCGTAGGCGCGTACGAACGTGGCGACGGATTTGTAGAAGGCAATGCGCAACGGCTCCGTATCCGCCAATGCGTGAGGATTGGCCGCGTCACCGCAGAAGTAGCGGAGGAACTGCTCGACTTCGCGAGGGAGCGGCACCGGGTCGCACAGGTAGCGCAGCGCCTCGCGGGCGGCATCAAGTTGTTTCTTTCCTTCCTTCAGCCAGTCCTTCAGCTCGACGTTGTTGGTGCCGCCGTTGCCCTGATCAATGTCCAGCTCGTCGGAGCTATAGACGGCGATGGCCTCCTGCACGTCCTTGAACAGCTCTTTGAAGTCCACGATGTATCCGTAGTCCTTGTCGTCACCGTCCAGTCGATTCGTGCGGCAGATGGCTTGGAAGAGGTTGTGGTCGTGCAGTTCGTTATCCAGGTAGATATAGGTGCAGCTCGGTGCGTCGAAGCCGGTCAGGAGTTTGCTCACGACAATCAGGAGCTTCATATTCGCCGGCTCTTTGATGAAGCGGCGCTTGGCTTCATCCTCGTAGGTTTTCGTCGTCTGTCCGCTCTTGAGAACGTGCTTCGTGTAAGTATCGAACTTGTAGCGTTCGTCGCTGTTCGCAGGCTCCTTCGAGATCGCCGTCGCGTTCGGTTCGAAGGATGTGATAATGCCGCAGTATTGGCCAAACGGCTTGCTGTGGAAGATGCGGTAGTAGTGGCAGGCATCGTAGATGCTCGCGGCCACGAGAAGGGCTGTGCCCCGTTCATTGTTCAGGCGCGGTTTCGTGTCGAAATCGTGGATGATGCTGGCGGCGATGCGGGCCTTGCGCTCCTCGGCGCTCATCAGCTCCTCCATCGTCGCCCATCGCTTGCGGATGATGGCCTTCTGAAAATTGTTCAGCGTCTTTGTCTTTTGTTCGAAATACGCCTCGATGGCCTGGGGCGAGGTGATGCGTTGCGGCACGTCGCGGGCCTCATATTTCAAATCGAGGATGACGCCATCCGCTACCCCTTCATGGAACTTATAGGTGTGGATGTAGGTGCCGAAGATGTCGCGGGTTCTCAACTTGGCCGCATCCTTCTTCAGCAGCGGTGTGCCGGTGAAGCCGATGAAGATGGCATGCTCCAGCCAACGTTTCATCTGGCGGTTCATGTCGCCGCCCTGGGTGCGGTGGCATTCATCCACGAAGACATAGAACCGGCCATGAACGTGTGGCGGCGGACCTTCGAGGTCGGCGGGATCGAACTTGTGGATCAGCGCGCACAGCAGCCGGGGCGAGGGGGCGCCCAGCTTGGCTACGAACTCCGCTCGGCTCTGAATGCGGGGCGATGGCGAGTCTTCGCCGATGACGCCGGCGTTCTTCATCACGCCCTCGATCTGCTTGTCCAGTTCGTCGCGGTCGGTGACAATGAGGATGCGAGCTTCGGAATCGTGTTCCAACAGCCACTTGGCGAGCAGCACCATGAGGATGCTCTTGCCGCTACCCTGGGTGTGCCAAATGACGCCGCCCTCACGTTTGCGAATCCGTTCCTGCGCCGCCTTGACGCCAGCGAATTGATGCGGGCGCGGCACTTTCTTGATGCCGCTATCGAAGATGATGAAATTGCGGATCAAGTTGAGCAGCCTGGACTTCTCGCACATCTCGGCCAGTGGTTGATCCAGGAGAGCGCCCGGTGGCAGCGTTGCGGTACCAGCCGACTTCCATTCGACGAAGAATTCCTCCCGGGTGGTGACAGTACCGTAGCGCAGCCCCTGCGAATCGCTCCCCGCGAACACCAGTTGCACCGTTGGGAAGAAGCCCTTGTTAAAGATTTCTTCTTGGTTGGTGATGAGCTGACGCACGCCATCCGCGATCTCGACTGAACTCCGCTTCAGCTCGATAATGCCAACGGCGATGCCGTTCAGGTACAGCACCAGGTCGGGCCGACGCTCGTAGCCGCCGCGCAAGGTCACTTCCTCGGCGAGGGCGAAGTCGTTGTTCTCCGGGTGCTCCCAATCCACCAGATGCACTTGATCGTTCGGCTTTCCGGCGGCGATCTGTACGGACACGCCGTAGCGCAGCAGTTGGTATGTCCGCAGATTGGCCTGATAGAGTGTGATGCCGGTGGCGTCCGCTGCGGCCATCAGCCTCTGAAGGGCAGCGGAAATGTGCGCCTCGGAATAGCCGCGTGCCTTCAAATTTGCACGGAGCAGATCCGCTTCGATGCAACGATTGTTTTCCCGCTTGGTCCACTCGCCGAGGTAGTGGTAGCCGAGGCAATCGGGCCTGGCCTTCTCGGTGAACAGCGCGATGACGCGGTTCTGCGTCTTGCGTTCGGAGCGGGGAATTTCAGGCATGGGGTTCCTTAAGTTGAATG
>JARFPM010000048.1:0-4231 GCA_030444405.1 Nitrospira sp. | reverse complement strand
GGCGCGGGTCTTCTCTCGTCGCTGCTCCAACGCCGCCAGCTCCGCATCCATGTCCGTCAGCACATCGGCGATGGCGGTTTGTTCGGGGAGGGGTGGGAGATTCAGCGAGATGTCGGCGAGTGCGGACGAGCCAATATGGACCACGGCATCGCCTTGGCCTCGGCTGGCTTTCTGTCTTGTGATTGGGGGGGTGTTCAGGCTGAATCCGAGAAACAAGGAATCAACGCCTTGCGGCCGCAGAATCACGATGTCGCCGCCCGCATAAGCCTCGAAATCATCGACGAATGCCACGCACTTGCCGATTTCCTCCTTGGTTTCGCCCGAGCCTGCAAACAGCAAGTCTCCTTGTTTCAGCAAGCAGGCGGTCGCTGCGACTTTGGAGGAGATGAATGAATGGAACTCTTTGATGTAGTCGTTGTGCCTTGTGTAAATCTCGCCATAGCGAATGCATGGAAGATCACCGCTCTGAGATTCGTCTTTCTTCACTCCGCTGCCTTTGAGAAACGAACCAAGCTTGCCCAGCCGCTTCACTTCCCACTCGCCGTGGAAGCCGGGGAGGCGGGTTTGGCCGGTGAGGAGTTGCTGCATGGCAGCCTGCTTGAGATCGCGCTTTTTGGCAATGAGCCGGTCCAGTCCGTCCAGCAGCCCATCCACATCGCTCAACGCCGTAGCGATTCCTTGGAGCTCCTTTGACGACGGTGGCAGTGCTATGCGGAAATCTTTGAGGTTTTGGAGGTTCAGGCCCGGCTTGCTTTGTCCAGACTGGCTTCCTGCTATCTGCGGGTTGCCGGGCGAGTTGGGAGACAGATAGCGACAAATGTATGACCCTCCAGTCGGCTCTTTTAGGCGGACTAGTCCGACGTGCTGGCTGATGTATGCCTCATCGAACGTTTGTTCCACCAAAGCAACATTGCCAACGCTGTTGCCAGTGATCGTAATCAATAAATCGTTCAGCTTTACCTTGGTTCGATTGCCTTCCGCTCCAGTCGGTGGAGAAACATGTTGAACATCATCGAAGCTGAGTCGGCCATCTCGCACATTCTGGCTGCGAATGAATAACGCGCCACTCTCTGAATAGAACTGCGCCCATCCTCGCGACCCGCTGGTTACAAATTCAGACAGCTGACCAAGCCGTTCAATTTCCCACTCCTGTGGGATTATGCCCACTTCAGTCAGCTTGTAGCCGGGTTTCACTTCCATACCGCGCCCATCTTTTTGAGGTGTCCGTCCACGCGGGCGGCGAGCCTCGCCACTTCGTCGGTGAGCTGCGGCAGCGGAGTGGCATAGCGTTCGGCGAGCTGACGGATGCGGTCGGTGAGGGTTTGCGAGACTCGATCCAACTCGCCCTGCACGGCGGCGGCGAGGGTGGCCAGCCATTTGTCGTCCAACACGAGCGTCTTGATCTCGTCCTCGGTGAGTTTCGGGTATTTGGCGTCGAGCCTGGCTTCGAGGTCTTCCTGCGCGGTCTTGAGGCGGGCCTTGGCGTCCGCCTGTTTATCGAGCAGCGCGGAGTAATCTTCCAGTGCCTGGCGTTCGTCGGTGTAGTCAGGGTCGTAGCCGATTTCTTTGAGGCGGGCCTTCACGGTTTTGGCGGTGATCTTCTGCTTCTCGCCCTCGCCTTCGATGACTTCCGCGAGTAGCCCTTCCTCGCCGCTTTGTTCCTCCCGCTTCTCATCAAGCTGCTGCTCGATGCCGGCGAGTTCGGCTTCGAGGGCGGCGATGCCGTCTCGCTCGGCGGCGAAGTAGCGGGCGATGAGCAGGGCGGCGGGAACGAGGTCGGACTTGAAGCGGCGCTTGCCCTTCTTGAAGTCTTCTTTCTCGGGCCAGACGAGTTTGCCTTCCTTGTTTTTGACCTGGCGGATTTCGCGGGGCTGCGCGCCCGCTTTCCATTCGGCATCGGCGATGAGGTAGCAATCGTCCTGCATCGTCTCGGCCCAGTAGTCCATGAGGTGCTGATAGACATCGTAGGCGTCGAGGAGCGGCGCGGTCTTGAACGTGGCGAGCAGGTCCTCGGCGATGGTTTCAATGAGCGGCTTGGGATGGCCGTTCTGGGTGAAGCCTTTGAGCCGCGGGATGGAGGCCGTCTGCCATTGCGTGAACAGTTTCCTGGCTTTGTTGGTGAAGGCGGTGAACTCGGGGTGGCCGAAGATGGCAGGCTTTACATCGGCGATGGGGAGCTTCAGCGCGGAGTAGCCGGGGCGGTTGAACTTCTCGAACAAGGCGGCACGCAGGCCGGGCATGATCTTCCAGTAATTGCTGAGCGCATCGAGGTCGCGCTCCGGGATGCCGCCGCGCAGGTGGCCGTCGATGTCCTGTAAGTCTTCTGGCTCGGTGCTGTCGATGTAGCGCGGGAGATTGAGGTTGAAGTCGTTCTTCGGATCGGCGATTTCCGCGACGGGCACCATGCGGGCGTAGCGCGGATCGCTTTCATCCAGCCGGGCAAAGGTATCCACGATCTTGTGGATGTCCTGCTCGCGGAGGCGGTTCTTCGGGCCGTCCTTCTTGAAACCCCTGGAGGCATCAATCATGAAGATGCCCTTGCGGGCGGTGGCGTTCTCCTTGTCGAGCACGACGATGCAGGCCGGGATGCCGGTGCCGTAAAAGAGATTGGCGGGCAGGCCGATGATGGCTTTGAGATAGCCGGAGCGGATGAGCTGCTGGCGGATGACCGCCTCGGCATTGCCTCGAAAGAGGACGCCGTGCGGCAGAATGCAGGCGCCTTTGCCCGTGCTCTTCATGGAGCGGATGATGTGCAGGAGGTACGCGTAGTCACCCTGCTTCTTTGGAGGCACGCCCCAAGTAAATCGCTGGAATTTGTCGCCGCTGCCGCCTTCCCCCAAGGTGAGGCCGGTGGACCAGGTCTTGTCCGAAAAGGGCGGATTGGCGACGACGTAATCGTAGGTACGGAGCTGTTCGCCGTCCAGGAACTTAGGTTTCACCAGGGTTCCCTCGCCGCCAGATTCAATCTTTGCCGTCGGGAAGTCGTGCAGGATCATGTTCATGCGGGCGAGACCGGCGGTGGTCACGTCCTTCTCCTGCCCTTCGAGGGTGATGTGTTTGCCGGCCTCAGCGGCAACCTTCAGCAGCAATGATCCTGAACCGCACGTGGGGTCATAGACGGTCGTGGAGGCTTTCGAGTTGGCCGGTGAGATGCCGATGACCTTGGCGATGACCCGGCTGACTTCAGACGGGGTATAGAACTGACCTTTGCTCTTGCCGCTCTGGCTGGCAAAGTGCCGCATGAGATATTCGTAGGCATCGCCCAGGATGTCGTCGTTCTCGGCGCGGTTCTTGGAAAAATCGAGCGCGGGGTTCTCGAAGATGGCGATGAGGTTTCCAATTCGCTCTACCTTGGTCGGTCCGTCACCCAGTTTGTTCGGGTCGTTGAAGTCGGGAAAGTCGCTACGGGCCAGACGCTGATTGGCCTCGCTCAGTGGCTGGATGACCTGGGTGTTGATCAGGTTGCCGATGTCGCTGTTGCCCTTGAGCGCGACCATGTCCTTAAAACTGGCACCCTTGGGGATGACCACAGACGGGGCAAAGTCGTCGGCGTCGCCGTATTTGTCGGAGATATATTTGATGAACAGCATAAACAGGACATAGTCCTTGTACTGGCTGGCATCCATGCCGCCGCGCAGTTCATCACAGGACGCCCAGAGCGAAGAGTAGAGGTCAGACTTCTTGATGGCCATCCTTCGTGCTCACATGAATGGCAAGGAATATAAGGAATATGTTGAAGAGTCGGTGGCCCAGCGCGCGCAAGGATACCGTGTCACATCATAAAAATCATCCATTTGATGGCAACCAGCTATGGCGTGGGACACGGAAGGAGAAAAAACTACCGCTTTTCTCAGGTGGTCAAATGATGGAGCGTCAGATCATGTCGGTGATTATCCTCAGGAAGTCTGATCGAGATCGAAGGCTGAATGGAGCGAGCGCATGGCCAGTTCGAGATATTTCTCATCGATCACGCAGGAAATCTTAATCTCCGAGGTGCTGATCATCATGATATTGATCCCCTCGCGAGACAACACCTCGAACATTTTCGCCGCTACTCCTGAATGCGACCGCATGCCCACCCCAATGAGCGAGACCTTGGCGATGGCTTCGGTGACTGAGACAGACTTGGCTTCGATGTCCTTCGCCACGGCTTGAATGAGCGGCACGGCCTTTTTGAGGTCGGCGCGGGGGACCGTAAAGGAGAGGTCCGTCAGGGCAGCCTGACTGATAT
>JARFPM010000047.1 GCA_030444405.1 Nitrospira sp. | reverse complement strand
CAGCCACAGCTCCTCGGGGTCATAGGGCCGAAACGTTCGCGTCGTCATCACGGAGCCTCCTCGCTCATCACAATGTTGCATGGCTGATACACGAGTCCGAGGCCGCACACAAGTGTTCTGGAGCTAATGTCGGACAGGCTCCTAGTAGAACGCGATTTTGATGCCGATTCGTTTGTCAGTCAGTCGGATAAAGACAGCCAGCATCGCGAGCATGGCACCGTTCAGACGTTTACGCTTGGGAAAGGTGATGTGGTGCTGCGGGTCTATGACAAGGTCGCTGAAATTCGACAGCAGAGCGCAAAGGTCTGGTGCTACGAGCTCTGGGGGCAAGTGGAACATGTCTGGCGAATCGAGTGGCAAGTGCGAAAGCCGGTGTTGAAAAAGTACTGGATTCGGACTTTTGCAGATCTTCAGGAGCATCAGGGGATGTTGCTGCACTATTTGGCCGAGTTTCACGACACCTTGCGGATGAGGACGGAGGACAGCAACCGGTCACGCTGGCCGCTCCATCCCTTGTGGGTTGACTTGCAGCAACGCATCACAGAATTGCACAGGCTGGAGCCCAAGCGAGTCGATGGGAAGGAACTGGTGCTGGATGAGCGGTTGATGCGGTTGACGATTAGCATCTATGGCTACCTGAAGCGCATGGCTGCGGTGTCCTGTGTGAAACAGGGGCAATCGATGATGAGTGAAGAAGAGGCGTACGGCTTGTTGGGTGACCGGTTGCGCCAGCTGTTCGAGCCGTTCAGCTGGAAGTTGGATGTGCAGAAACGGATGAAATCCATTGAGTTGGGAGAATGGTAACCAAGGAGCTCGTCGTCGAATTGGTCAATGATCGGGTCAAGCAGGTCTTGCTTGTGGCCGAGGCCGCCTTGCCGCCAAGCCAGTTTCAGGCATTTCGAACAGTCGTGCTCAATCATTTCGGACGGAACGGACTGGTCGGGGATTTGGAATTCTTAGATGGGACTCTAGGACTGCAGGCAGGGAATGGACAGGGCCGGAATACACCATGCACGAAAGGTGGTGGCCCATGAGTGGCCCATGATGATACACGAGATGATCTGGCGGTATGTTTCGACGGCGATATTGGTGATGTGACCAAAGCAGAAGTGCAGTTGGTTGAGTCCGTTCTTGGTGAATTGGTACAACGCATTCTGCTGACCCGAAACGAAGAGGAGTAACCCCGTGATTGTGGCACTATATGCACGAGTCTCAACCACGAAACAGGCGGAAAAAGATCTGTCGATCCCGGATCAACTCGGCCAGATGCGGGCGTGGTGCAAAGCTCAAGGTCACAGTGTCACAAGCGAGTATGTTGAGGCCGGCGCATCGGCCACGGATGACCGGCGCCCGGTCTTTCAACGCATGATCGGTGAGGCGTGCGTGAATCCCTCCCCCTTCGAGGCCATTGTCGTCCACAGCCTGTCGCGCTTCTTTCGCGATTCACTCGAATTTGGCTTATACGAACGCAACCTGAAACGGTTTGGGGTTCGCGTGTTGTCCATGACGCAACAGACCAGTGACGACCCCTCCGGTGAAATGATCCGCCGGATTTTCAGCGTGTTCGATGAATACCAGAGCAAAGAGAACGGCAAGCATACCCTTCGGGCCATGCGCGAGAATGCCCGACAAGGATACTTCAATGGCTCACGTCCGCCGGTGCGCTACCGAACGGTAGAAGTCGAACTCCAGGGCAACAAGGGAAAGAAGAAGCAATTGGAAGTGGATGGGCCTGAGGCGGTCGTGGTCAAACGGGTATTCGAGCGCTATTTGTCGGGAGATCGTGGACAGGACTTGGGGGTCCACGGCCTGGCGGCTCAGTTCAATCACGAGGGCCTCCTCATTCGCGGGCGACCCTGGACGAGTGGGCGGGTCTATGATCTGCTGACGAACCGGGCTTATATCGGGGAGCACTATTTCAATAAGTACGAGAAACGAGGGGGAGGTGTCCGCAGGGTAAAACCTCGGGATGAATGGGTCCTCATCAAAATCGAGCCGATTGTGAGCGAAGATCTTTTCAGGGCCGTGCAAGAGAAGCTGGCATCGCGATCTCCAGAGCGTGTCCCGCCCCGCGTCGTCAACTGTCCTACGCTTCTGACAGGGCTGCTAAAGTGTGGCGTCTGTGGGGCGGGGATGACCTTAGCGACCGGAAAAGGGGGAAAGTATCGCTACTACAAGTGCTCGAATCGGATTCTCAAAGGCAAAGATACCTGTACGAGTGACAACCTCCCGACCGAGCAGGTTGATCGGCTGGTTCTTTCCTCACTGGCGGATAGGGTTTTTAACCCCGTACGAGTCCGATCAATCCTACAGCACCTTCGAAGGCGGTTAGACCAGTCACAAGCAACCCATGACAGCAAAGTGAAGGAATTGACGAAGGAATTAGACGGGGTGCAGCAGCGAAGCCAGAAGCTCTACGACGCAGTTGAAAAAGGGTTGTTGCCGATGGATCCCACGTTGACGGAGCGAGCCCATAAACTGCAAGCGCAACGGCAAGCTCTCCTGGCGGAGATTTCGGGGGTTCGACGATTGAAACAAATACCCGTCAAGGCCCTTGGAGAGAAGAAGGTTCAGGTCTTCGTAGCGGCCTTGCGTGAGCGACTGCTGAACAAAGACCGGGTCTTCAGCAAGAAGTACCTAAAACTCCTGGTCGAGGAAATCCGCTACCAAGACCGTCAGTTGGTGATGAAGGGTAGCTATGCGGCGGTGGCCAAAATAGTGGGAGAAAGCAAAAGGGGCACTTTACAGGGTGAGGTGCCCACTTTTGATCTAGATTGGCTCCCCGGGCAGGACTCGAACCTGCGACCAGCCGGTTAACAGCCGGCTGCTCTACCAACTGAGCTACCGGGGAACAGTGATTTTAGTTAAAGAGGCGCATATTTTAGCAAAACTCTTCGAGGAATAGGGAGATTTTTTAGACGTCGAAATCTTCGGTTTCGTCTTCGTCGGAAGAAGCGTCTGTGTTGCCTTTTGCCATAGCGGCGTAATGTTTGGCCCATGTCAGATAGAGGTTGCCGCTATCACGCATCGTGTCTGCCGCTTTGATCAGTTTGTCCACAAGCTCAGGGTCTTTGCCTGTTGCTTGAATGATCGTGGCCTGCCGTTCGATGGCTTTAGGGTATTGGATAATCAAGCCGGCAATCTCGCCGAGCAGTTCATCGATCGTGTTGTCCTCGTGTTCCATCAGTTACCTCGTGCCTAAAGAAAAAACCCCATAGCGCGAACGCCATGGGGTTTTGTAGGTTTCAGCCCGTGATTGCTTATCCCTGGTAGGCTTGTCCCAAAGCCGCAGACTCACCCTTCTTAGTCATCAGTTGCCCTGTGGCACTGACGGCCTGCATGGTGATGGCAAAATGCTTGGCTGCGTCACAGACGATGACGCAGAGCTCGCAACCCTTGCAGCGATCAATATTGACTTCCGCAACCATCTTGGCGGTGTTCAAGTCCAGGCAATTTGCTTCCGGGCAATACATGATACAAAGCCGGCAGCCCTTCTTGGCTGTGCATTTTTCGTCGATAACCTGCGCTACGTTATACATGCAAGTTGGTTCCTTCTTCTCTTAAGCGGCGACGGCCGGATTTCCGACGCGCAATTCAATCTTATTCTTCTCGGCCCATTCGCTGGCGATTTCATAGGCTGCCTTCACGGTAGCCAAGTTCTTGGCCAGCAGCATTTCTTTCTTGGCGAACTTCTTCTTGATGGCTTCGTCCAACGAGGCCGTTCCTCCGGAAGCGACAAATTTCTTTCCGAATCGCTCTTGGAGTGCGCCATCGAGGGCCTCCAGTGAGACGCATTTCGTAATGCCTGAAACGGAACCGATCATCGCCATATTCGTCGACAGCTCAGTGCCGGCCACTTCAATGGCCAACTCGGTGCCCGCGATATAAAACACAGCGACATTCAAGTCTTTGAGGCGTTCTACGTCCTCCTCGGAGAGCAACGGCTGGGCGGAATTAATGATGACGACGCCGCCTTCCTTCACGCCTGAGTAAAAGGGCATGGTGTAACTCTTACCCATGGTGATGACTTGGGGATGAAAAACCTGGATGACATCTGGAAATACCAACTCCCCGCGGTCGTAGATTCTCTCGATGCCAATGCGGCAATAGCTCTCTGCCGGCGCCATACGTTTCTCGGCGCCAAAAAATGGGTTCGAGATGGAGAACTTTCCGTCCCGGTTGGCAGCCATGGCCAAGACGTGTGCCGCGGTAACCGCACCTTGTCCACCCAAGCCTGACATCCGGATATTCAATCGTCTCTTAATCATGTCTGCCTCCGGTCTGACTACGCTGATGCTTGTCCTGCCAGCTGTTTGGCGGCCGCTTTCCGTTCCTTATCCTTCGCTGCCAATTCGGCCAGCAATTGCTTGGCTGGCTCGCTGACGTATTCCTTGTAGGCGAACCGCTCGTTAGGCTTCTCCGAATCGCGCATTTCCTGGAGGCCTTCCATGCTGTTCTTGCCGATTTCGAGAATACATGGCGTGTAGAGTTGGAGATAGGTCGGGCCGATCTCGCGGGCAATATGCACCGCGTTGCGGATGACCTTTTCGACCAGCGACGGTTTGCTGACCGTGCAGTTGACAACGTAATGACAGCCTGATTCGCGAGCGATTTCGGGCAGCCGGACCTTGTCGAAGAGTTTGCCGACCGGGGCCATCTTGGCCACGAAACCCTTTTGCATCAATCCACTTTCCTGGCCGCCGGTATTGGCATACAGTTCGTTGTCAAAGCAAATCGTTGTGAACTTCTCCTGTCTGAACCAGGCCTGCAGCGTCATGTCCAGGCCGATGTCGACAGTTGCACCATCACCCGCGAGGACGACGACGTCCTTTACGCGACCGGGGAATCGAACGCTCAGGGCACGCTTGAGACCTGATGCAATGGCGTTCTGGTTCCCGAACAACGAGTGGATGTTATGAACGGCGACCATCGGGAATACCAAGCTGGTACAACCAGTGGAGCCGACCATAACCGTATCCTCTGGATTGGGGAGAGAGGCCAATATGTATCGGAAGGCCATGGACTCAGGACAGCCCGCACAGAGTGAGTGTTGCTCAATCAGTTCCTTCGACGTTCCGATATCTTTCCAGCCCCGGTCTTCCTTGCCGTACGTGGCACTCTTTACTAGGTCTTGATAATCCGATGGCATGATATCGTACAAGGCTTCGGAGATTTGTATACGCTCTTTGCTCATATCGCCTCCTCAATATCGCTCAGCAGAGCGACACAGGTTTGAAGTCAGTGCAACTCAGCTTCCGCGACCGGCCAAGGAGAAGGTCTTCATCCCCAGGGCTGTCTTAATTTCGGACACAATGATCTCTGGTGGCATCGTCATGCCTCCGCAGACATGTGGGCCTGCATGCACCCGTTCATGATTGGGAATCGTCGCCTTGATCTCTTTTGCCAGCCAGCCGGTCACATTGAACTCCGGTACGAAAATGTGCTTGGCATTCTTCGTCGCTTCGCGAATTTCCTCTTCCGGCCAGGGACGCAGTGTCTTCACTTTGATGAGTCCGCAGCGTACCCCTTCATCCTCCAGGAGGCGGATCGCTTCGCGGCCCTGCGAGACGGCAGTGCCGGATGCCACGATCATGATTTCCGCGTCGGTGTTCTCCGTGTCGATCAGGCCGTTCAGCCAGTGGATCGAATGTTTGCGTGAGCGTTCGACTGCGGCCCAGATTTCTTGCTGCCAGCTCGCGTGGGTCGCATAGCTGATGTAGTTGCTCTTCATCACGAACGGGTCGCGCATCATGCGGACCGGCGGACATTCCATGTCCATGCAGGGTACCGGTGAGCGATAGGGATCGTACGGCGGCAAGCACATGTCGGCCGGCGTGAGATTGACGACATCCTTCGTATGTGTCACGAAGAATCCGTCGCAGCAGAGCGCGAGCGGCAGATGCACATCCGGCTCCTCCGACACCATGTAACCCTTCAGAATCCAATCGAAGAAGTCCTGTGCGGTCTCCGCATGCCAGACCAGCATGCCGGTATTCAACAGATAGGCGATTTCAAGCGTATCCGGTTGAATCGAGAGCGGCGAGTTAATGCCGCGGCAGGTGACGATCATTTGGATCGGCAGCCGTGCGCCAGACCACATCGGGAAGTTTTCCATCGCGCGCATCGTGCCGGGCCCTGCCGTCGTCGTGAACACGCGAGCGCCGCCGAACGCCGCGCCGGCGCATTGCGACATGACGGCAAATTCACTCTCACCACGGAAATAGTCGCCGATGTACCCTTCCGCGAATAATTCTCCGATCAACGCCGCCGCTTCCGATTGCGGAGTAATCGGGTAGGCGATCATGACATCGCAGCTGGCTCGGCGAACCGCTTCCTTGATGACCTCGGAACCCGTATAGAACGATGGGGTCCGCGGAGCTTCGTGCATCAGCTTCCAGGGATCGGTGAACGTTTGCCCTTTTTTATTCTGTGTTCCGATGACGGATTTTGTTTCTGCCATGGGTTCAGCCTCCTTTTGCGCGCACGAAAATCCAACCGCTTAGTTCTTGGAGTAGTTCGAGCGCGGTTGCACGGTCCCCTTCAGCCGCTTGATTGTCTCGGCCAGTCTCATGATCTTCTCGACCGACGCGTCGCGGAACGACAGCATCGCATCTTCATGGCCAGCCTGAGCGCACATGGCTATTGTATAGCACGAGGTACCGCCACGGATGATTTTAAGCGACAGATTGGCTTGGTGACAGTGGACACCGACGAACATGCAGCAATCGATCTTGTTATGCCAGATGGTCAGATTCGGGTGGTTGGGGTTGATTTCGACTTCAGGATTGATCTTCGGGTACTTCGGGCGATAGTCCGGCATGGGGATCAGCATCGGCTTTTGGCCGGGCTGGACGCATTCTTTCAACGTATTGAACAGATGCCGGATGGCCGTGGCTTTCTTAGCGGCCTTTTCGTTCCAGGCCCACAACACGAGGGGGCCAGGGAAAATTGTCGGCACTTTCGCCATTAAGAATTGACGCGCGGCTTCTTCATAAGCCTTTTCTTCTAGAGCAATCACGCCGTTGATATGGGCTTCTCCTGGATTCGGTAAGCGGATCCCCATGCTTGCGGCAGCCGGGGGAAGAAAGTGTTCTGGCCCTGGGAGCACACGATAGTCACTCATCACAACCTACACTCCGCGAAAATTTTGGTTTATGGAAGAAACGGTGGTTTTTCACGTACATTGGTTCTCTTCAAATAGTTTACGCTGTTTTCGTGCTCTTGTTCAAGGTCACAGAAGGCCCAGCTCAAAGAGCTTTCGGGCCACTACTTGGTAGATAGGGTAGGCCCTTTGCTCTCACGTCTGTGTGTTGGTGGAAGCTGCTCAAACGTCGATTAACGGAACCCGTCGCATTATAGGTGTCGCTCTTTTGGATTGTCAAATGAGTGATGGGGGCAGAACATGTGAGACGACGGGCGATATGCCGGATGACGTATGAGGAACTGGGCCGGAGGTAAGCCAAACGAGCGCATGAGATATGCGACTACGGAAGCTGTTCGCAGGCGACTGTTGTTCCGAGCATGCACGCACGCTCAAGATCATCTTTTGCAGCACGCCCGTGCAGTTCTTCCTGGTAAAGCGCAGCTCTCGCGAGCAAGGCCTGTTTATCAGTGGGATCGGCTCGCAGGATCGCACTAAGGTCATCGATGGCTTGGGTCGGTAGGCTCAAGTTCTTGTAGATCTCGCTCCTGAGCAAATAGGCCTCTTTTTGATATGGAATCCAACTCTCAGGAGTTTTCGGGGGCAAGCACTTTTGTAAGACTGTAAGGGCGGATGACCACTGCTTGAGGGAAACCAATTTGCGAGCCTCGGCGGTATACAGATTAATGAGGCGATAACGTGCTAAGTCAAAAAAAGGATCCAATTCAAGTACTTGTTCGAATGCGTGAGCTGCCTCGACGGGCCGACGCAACCATGTGTTGACGTCTCCTTGACCGAGCAGAGCCCAGGTATTCATCGGATCAATTAGAACGGCTCGATCGAAATCCATTCGGGCATTGTCGATGTATTCAGAATATTCACTTGGTTTGGACTTGTTGGAGTAGGCACCGGATGCGAGCCGTAAATAAGTTTGCCCACGCACGATCAAAGGTTCTACAGACTGAGGATCCAACGCTGCTGCCTGGGAGATCAAACTAAGCTTCTCGGAAAGGTGCTGAGAGAGAATCGCTTTCTCGACCAATATCCGAGCCTGCTCACGACCCTTTGTATGGCCGAGCGGCTCAATGGTGAGAGTTCGCACGCCGGTAGGAGCGGTTCTTAACTCATGAAGCTGAGCCTTGAGTTTTGTATTCTCGCTCTGAAGCCGACGGAAATGTTCGGCAAATCTCTCCTCGGATTGCCACCGTCGAACTGCTGCTCGAAGATTGTCGAGGTCGACGACTGCGCGGATACGGATGTAGAAGCTTGGTCGCTCATTGTCGAAGGAACGCCGTGATTCCAAGATTTCGGTTTTTGTTATCGCGGCAGCGATAGTGCGGATCTCTAATGAACTGGACTGGAAGCTCTTGCCGGGGGAGGTTTTTTCAATGTCTTGAAATGTGGACTCGATATACAGTCCGGCCTCTTCAATCGCCCTCCGCTGAGCCAGTCGGAGGACTCGTTCCTCAGCTATTGCGAGGGTGTCGTTATCTCCCATCACATAACGTCCCTCGGTCACTACCGTGGTTTCTGATGCACCTGCAGGCTGATACATGATAAAGAAGGAGGCGACGACGATAACAATCCATAGTAGGCGTCGGAAATTCATACGAGAACTATACCGCTCGGTCGAGCGTGGGACAATGCTTCCAAAGAGGAGGCCAACTCTTAGGAGCGAGTGAACGGAGCTTACTGGGGCGATTTGGGGAAAACCTGCAGAAACGGGTGAATTTCGACTCGTTCAAAGATACCGTAAACCGTATATGGGTCATGGCGGACGAAGTCTTCAGCCTCCTCCTGCGTCTCAAATTCTAGCACCAGGAGGCTTCCGGCTTTATCCGTAAGAGGGCCTGCGAGTACGACCCTTCCTTGCCTGTTCAGTGGTTCGAGGTTAGCTAAGTGGGCGGTCCGATGGATTTTCCGTCTGGCCTCTCCTTGTGGGCTGTCATAGCCGATAATGACAAACTTCATACCTTTAAACCAGATATGCTCCCCAGTGCTGTTTTCCGATCCCTTGGTGAGGAATACTAGGCGGGATCTTCTTCAAGGGGACAACGATCGTTGTATCCGGACGTGATTTCGTGCCACCAGCGGATTTCTTTCTCGCCAAGTTTCCAGCACAAGTAGACGACCCGACCATCACGGATATGCGGGAAGTCGCACAGCCCAAGATCGATGTCCTTAACAACGACTCCCAACTCATGGATGGCATGGAGGTTGGCGCTGATGTCCTGGAGGCTTTTCACGTAGGATACGCCCGCTGGTGTCCCGCCTCCATAACATGCATTGGCCGAGGCTTTGCTCACCTCTTCGCGGGTTCGCATCAGGACGGTTTTACCTTCCCGGACGGTTGAGAGATGCAACTGGAGCTGAGGGATTAGCTGATTGGCTTCGAGGAGTGAAAACACGCGGCCCGGGCTGGTTTCATTTTCGTCACGTGCCATGTCGTACTCGCTGTATAGTCGATGTTACTTGTGTAACACATTTTAAATTCGGGGAACAACCCGTGAACAAGATAAATTATTCGCAGGAGCAGAGGAACTAAATTCTAGATCCTAGTTGACAACAAGTCGGTGCCTGGGTATCATGAGACCATCATCTTAGGGCTGGGCGGATTCTCTCCATCGAATAGTTCAACTCCGGGACCTGTCTCGAATCAAATTCTAGCAGAAGTAAGAGTGAAGCATCTTAAGTGAGCCGGCCAAAGATTTTGCTCGGGCTGTAGACCTCGGAGAATCTGGAGACGACAGTTTCTCAATACAAGAAGTAGACAACGAACTTCCACAAGCTATTCCAACCCAACCGACCAAAACCTAAAGTTCATCGCCAAGATAAAAGCACGTTCGCATGACCAATCAGTTCGAGTGTATTTCGGATAGTAACAAACCCAAGGCTCGAGAGGAGTCGTATGTCAGTAGCTAGGGGGGAAGTGATGCATCTTGCAGAATTGAAACAGAAGTCAATTGCGGACCTCAACGATGTGGCTCGGGAGCTAAAAATCGAAGGGGCCGCCAATTTGAGGAAACAGGAGTTGATCTTTGCGATCCTCCAAGCCCAGACCGAAAAAAACGGCGTGGTCTTTGGAGAGGGTGTCCTGGAAACCCTTCCAGACGGATTCGGCTTCTTGCGGGCGCCCGATTCCAATTACCTGCCGGGCCCCGACGACATTTACATTTCACCTTCGCAAATTCGTCGGTTCAATCTTCGCACGGGCGACATCGTATCGGGGCAGATCCGTCCTCCGAAAGAAAGCGAACGGTATTTCGCTCTTCTGAAGGTTGAGAAGGTCAACTACGAGGATCCGGAGGTCGCTCGAGACAAGATTCTCTTCGATAACCTGACTCCACTCTACCCCGAAGAACGGATCCAACTGGAATTCGACCGAGAAGAATACTGTACCAGGGTCATGGATCTGATCACGCCGATTGGTAAAGGCCAGCGCGGATTAATCGTCGCGGCTCCTCGCACCGGGAAAACGATGCTGCTCCAAGCGATCGCCCGGGCCATTCTCAAGAATCACAAAGAAGTCACACTCATCGTTCTGTTGATTGACGAACGACCGGAAGAAGTCACCGACTGGCAGCGACAGGTGAAGGCGGAGGTCATTAGTTCCACGTTTGATGAACCGGCCCAGCGACATGCTCAAGTGGCTGAAATGGTTCTGGAGAAGGCGAAGCGGCTTGTCGAACACAAGAAAGATGTCGTCATCCTGTTGGACAGTATCACTCGCCTCGCACGAGCCTATAACACCATTGCGCCGCCCAGCGGCAAGGTGCTGTCTGGCGGCCTGGACTCCAACGCGCTACAGCGGCCTAAGCGCTTCTTTGGAGCTGCTCGCAATATCGAGAACGGCGGGAGCCTCACCATTATGGCGACGGCGCTTGTAGATACGGGTAGTCGCATGGACGACGTCATCTTTGAAGAGTTCAAAGGGACCGGTAACATGGAGGTTCATTTGGATCGGCGCTTGGCTGACAAGCGCTTGTTTCCGGCGATCGACATCAGTCAGTCCGGGACGAGGAAGGAAGAACTGCTGGTGGATAAGGATCGTCTTAACAAGATGTGGATCCTTCGGAAAGTGCTCAGCCCCTTGGGGACGATGGAAGCCATGGAGTTCCTCATGGATAAAATCGGGGGTACCAAGAACAATCAGGAGTTTCTGCAATCGATGAATCGATAACGTCGTGCTTGTTTCCTGGTCTTCCTTCAGATAGAGTATTGCCCTTTAGGAAGAGACTAAAGGCGTTGACAATTCTTGGGTAAGGAGTCGTAGGTCATGCAGAAAGGTATCCATCCTGTATACCGTGAGGCGACGGTTCACTGTGCCTGTGGAAATTCGTTTAAGACACGTACCACCATCGGGGATATCAGCGTCGATATCTGCTCCAATTGTCATCCGTTCTTCACCGGCACACAAAAGATCGTCGATACGGAAGGACGGGTTGAGCGGTTCAAAAAGAAGTACGCGAAGAAGGGTAAGTAGCGCACCACCTGGGTAAAAGAGAGACCCTGCTTCGTGTTTGAAGCAGGGTCTCTTTTTTTGTTTTGGTGTGACTGCGAAAGTCTAGGTGTGAAACGATGGAAGCGGCATTACTCAAAAAGTGGGAGAGCCTCGCATCCCGGTTTCAGGAGTTGACCGATCAGCTCATGGATCCGTCGGTTGCAACCCAACCAAGCTTGTTACATAAACTGAGTAAGGAGCGGACAGACCTGGAACCAGCGGCCAGGCTCTTTGGAGCCTACCATGAATGCGGGAAGCAGTTGGAAGATGCGATGGGGATTCTCGCCGACCCGTCGGCCGGCAGCGAGTTGCATAGGCTGGCGGTGGAGGAAAAAGTCGAGTTGGAGCGACAGCAGGCAGAAATTGAGGAGCAAGTCAGGGAATTCTTGATTCCAAGGGACCCACGGGACGAAAAGAGTCTGGTGCTGGAAATCCGAGCTGGCACCGGTGGGGAGGAGGCGGGTTTATTTGCCGGAGAGCTCTTTCGCTTGTACGTCAAGTATGCAGAAAAGAAAGGATTTAAGGTTGATACGGTCGAAGCGTCCGAAACCGGTATTGGGGGCTATAAGAACATTGTCGCATTAATCGAAGGCAAGGCAGCCTACAGTCATTTTAAGTATGAAGCCGGCGTTCACCGTGTACAGCGAGTCCCCGTCACCGAAGCGAGTGGTCGCATTCACACGTCCACCGTGACTGTGGCGGTGATGCCGGAAGTTGACGAAGTGGATGTGCAGATTGATCCGAAGGACTTGCGGATCGACACGTTTTGCTCATCTGGAGCCGGTGGACAGAGCGTGAATACCACCTATTCGGCCGTACGTATTACGCATTTGCCGACGGGTGTGGTTGTGACGTGCCAGGATGAACGCTCTCAATTGAAAAATCGGACCAAAGCCATGCGGACTTTGCGTGCGCGGATCGTAGAAGCTGAACGGGAAAAGCAAGAAGCGGAGATCGCTCAGAACCGGAAGTCGCAGGTGGGAAGCGGAGAGCGGAGCGAGAAGATTCGAACCTACAATTTTCCACAGAACCGGGTCACGGATCACCGAGTCGGCATAACACTTCACAAGCTGGAATTAGTGATGGAAGGTGATCTTGACGAGATCGTTCACGCGCTGAAAGCGCAACAGCAGCAGGCCGAAACCGCCAAGGTGTAATGATGACCGCCCCCATTACTGCAGATCCGAAGACGATTGGCATGCTGATCATGTGGGCCCAACGTTCTTTGGATACATCTGGATTAACGAATGCGTCTCAAGAAGCGCGCTGGTTATTGGCCCACGCTTTAGGAATGAAACATCACGAGTTGGCTAGTCGGAGAGACCAAGCTGTGTCAGGCGAAGGACTTGCTTGTGCCGAATCAGTCGTATCGAGACGGATGGCGCGCGAACCGCTACAGTACATCTTGGGGACTCAGGAATTTTGTGGCCTCGACTTTCATGTGAACCCAGCAGTGTTGATTCCTCGGCCGGAGACCGAACTTCTCGTCCAAGAAGCTGTCAGAGAGGGGGGGGTTACAGAAGGTGCTGTGCTGGTCGATGTGGGAACAGGTTCCGGTTGTGTTGCGGTGACCTTGGCAACTATTCTGAGCGGCATGCGGATTTTTGGTTTGGATTGTTCTGGGGAAGCATTGACCGTCGCGAAAAAGAACGCTGAGCGGCATGGAGTGAGTAACAAGATTACTTGGAAGGAAGGGGATCTTTTAGAGCCCATGCGCGAATGTGATTTGGTGGGAGCTGTGGATACGATCGTATCCAACCCTCCGTACATCGCTGAGGAAGTGTGGGGCGGTTTGCAGCCGGAGGTCCGGGATTTTGAGCCGCGGGGGGCGTTGGTGGCTGGGCGGAGAGGAACGGAGTTCCATGAACGATTGCTCCACGATGCACGACTATTCCTCGTGCCTGGTGGATTGCTCGTCATGGAACTTGGTCAAGGCCAAGCTCCACTTGTGCGGCAGGCGGCGGAACAAATCGGAGACTACACAGGGATTCAAACCGTCAAAGATGAAGCCGGCATCGAGCGAGTGATGATCGCGCGGCGGGCAGGTTAGGACCACGGTATGGATGAAATTCTCATCAGCGGCGGCAATAGACTCGCCGGGGAAGTTCGCATTAGTGGTGCAAAAAATTCCGCCCTTCCGATCTTGGCTTCGACCATTCTGGGTGGCGGGGACTGTGTCATCACGAATGTTCCGAGGGTCGTTGATGTCCTCACGATGGGAAAGCTCCTAGGCATTCTCGGGGTCAAGGTATCCCATGAGGGCAATCGGGCGGTCATTCAAGCCGATGTGATCGCATCCACCGAAGCTCCGTACGATCTCGTCAAGACTATGCGAGCTTCGGTGTTGGTTCTTGGCCCATTGGTTGCCCGTTGGGGGGAGGCCAAAGTTTCTCTCCCCGGTGGCTGTGCGATCGGCTCCAGGCCAGTGAATCTTCATTTAGCGGGATTGGCAAAATTAGGGGCCGAGATCTCCATCGAGCACGGCTATATCACGGCCAAGGCGAAACGATTGAGAGGGGGACGCATTTACTGTGATACCCCGACGGTGACCGGTACCGAAAACCTCATGATGGCGGCGTCACTTGCTGAAGGAGTGACCATGCTGGAAAATGCAGCCAAGGAGCCGGAGATCGTGGATTTGGCCGACTTTCTCGTCAAGCGTGGCGCGCGAATTCACGGAGCAGGAACCGACGTGATCACGATTGAGGGGGTTCGCGAACTCCACGGTGGAGACCACGAAGTGATCCCAGATCGCATTGAAGCCGGTACGTATCTGGCAGCTGGGGCTATGACTCATGGGGACGTCACCGCGACACACTGTCGGCCAAGCCACCTTGAGGCTGTCCTGATGAAGTTGCGGGAGACGGGGGCCGATGTGCAGGAGGAAAAAGATACGGTGCGTCTGACCATGCCGGACAAGCTGAAAGGAACCGACGTCAGGACCTTACCCTTTCCCGGGTTTCCCACCGATATGCAAGCGCAGATGGTTGCATTGATGAGCCTGGCCGAAGGCACGAGTGTCATAACCGAAACCGTGTTCGAGAGCCGGTTTATGCATGTGGAAGAATTACGACGGATGGGAGCCGATATCCGAGTGGAAGGAAATCGAGTCGTGGTGACCGGATGCAAGAAACTCACGGGCGCGCCGGTCATGGCATCCGACCTTCGTGCGAGTGCCGGTCTGATTATCGCAGGTTTGGCCGCAGAGGGGGGCACTCAGGTCCAACGCATCTATCATCTTGATCGGGGATATGAGCGGATCGAAGAGAAATTAGGAGCCTTAGGGGCCGACGTGCGGCGCCGACGGGCGACGACTACTCGCTAAGAGCAGCCCATGCTGACGATCGCGCTGTCAAAAGGAAAACTCATAGAGTCCGCACTGGATCTCTTCCGACGAGCCGGCTACGAAATTACCGGATTGTCGGCGGATAGTCGCCGACTGATATTTGTCAGCCCCGAAAATGACATGACCTTCCTCATCGTTCGCTCCAGTGATGTGCCGACCTATGTGGAGTATGGGGGGGCGGATGCCGGAATTGTCGGGAAAGACGTCTTGATGGAGCAAGAAAGTGACGTATACGAACCATTGGATTTGGGATTCGGAGAGTGTAGAATCTCCGTCGCATCGCTCCGGGGAGAGGGGGCGAATGATCGGCTGTCGTCCAAGATTCGCATCGCGACGAAATATCCGCGGATCAGCGAGCGCTATTTCAATAAGCGCGGGATTTCGGTCGAGATCATCAAGTTATACGGCTCTATTGAGTTGGCTCCGGTAGTGGGATTGGCGGATCGGATCGTCGATTTGGTCGAAACCGGCGGCACACTCAAAGCGCATGATCTTGTCGAAGTCGAAGTCATTGCCCAATCGACGGCTCGTTTCATCGTCAATCGGGCAAGCCTTCGACTCAAGCAGGAACCACTGATGGAGTTGATTCGTAAACTCCGGACGGCGGTGCAGGATCAGCGTGCGCTATCCGACAATCGTCGCACGTCGGCTGTAGGCGCGCGCAAGAAAAAGATGGTTCGCCCATGAAGATTGTCACCCAGGCAGACCGCGGCTTTCTTCCATCCTTGAAGAAAGCCGCGCTTCGAGGGCAGACAACCGGCGCCGCGGTTGAAAAAGCCGTGCGTACGATCCTGCAGGCCGTCGAACGAGGTGGTGACAAGGCCGTCCTTCGCTACACCAAGCAGTTCGATAAAGTCGCACTCAAGCCGGAAGCCCTGCGTGTCACGCCAGAGGAGATCAAGAACGCCTACTTCCATATCAGAAAAGACGAGGGCGATGCGCTGCGGCTGGCAGCTCAGCGGGTTACCGCTTTTCATGAGCGTCAGCGGACGAAGACATGGATGTATCAGGACGGGGATGCCACGCTGGGGCAGGTCGTCGGACCGGTCGACGCCGTCGGGGTGTATGTGCCAGGAGGGAAAGCCGTCTACCCATCGTCTGTGCTGATGTGCGCAATTCCAGCCAAGGTAGCCGGTGTCCCACGGATTGTGATGGTCACCCCCCCTCAAAAAGGCGGGATTAATCCTTATTTGCTGGTTGCCGCCGACATTGCCGGAGTCACGGAGATTTTTCGCGTCGGTGGCGTTCAGGGGGTTGCGGCGCTTGCCTATGGGACGAAAACCATCGGGCGAGTCGACAAGATCGTCGGACCGGGGAATATCTATGTAGCCACAGCCAAACGATTGCTATACGGTACCGTCGGGATCGACATGGTCGCCGGCCCCAGTGAGTTGCTCGTGGTGGCGGATGACGAGGCAAAACCGGCGCATGTGGCGGCGGATCTGCTCTGTGAAGCGGAGCATGACGAGGATGCGCAGGTGTTTCTTGTTACGACATCGGAGCGATTGGCCAAGGATGTGTCTAAATTGATCGAGGATCAACTCAAGGGGCTCCAACGGGAGAAAATCGCGTCCAAGTCGATCGCGCGCCATTCGGTGGCATTCGTGGTACCCACGATGGATGAGGCTATCGCGGTCGCCAATCAAATCGCGGCTGAACATCTGACGCTCTCGGTGGATAATCCATTCGACTATCTAGAGAAGATCCGTCATGCTGGAGCCCTCTTCTTGGGGCGGTACACGCCACCAGCCGTTGCTGATTACGTTGCAGGGCCGAATCACGTCTTGCCGACGGGAGGGACCGCGCGGTTCTTTTCACCGCTGTCCGTCAACGATTATGTGAAGGTCAGCAACATCGTTCACTATACGAAACAAGAATTGGCTAAGGTCAAAGATCCCTTGATTCGACTCGCGCAGATCGAAGGGTTTGATGCGCATGCCAAATCGGTGCGGAGCAGGTTCTCATGAAGAAGAACGGGTCTGTGCCACGACAGGCGAGCATCCAACGAGCCACCAAGGAAACCAACATCCGTGTCGAGTGGACCTTAGACGGCAGCGGGCAGGGAACAATCGGCACCGGCATCCGCTTTTTCGACCATATGCTGGAGCTGCTCGCCAAACATGGGTTTTTCGACCTGACGGTTCAGGCGAAGGGCGACCTCGACATCGACGAGCATCACACGGTGGAAGATGTCGGGATCGTGATGGGCAAAGTGCTCCATCAGGCCTTGGGCGAAAAGGCGGGCATCAAGCGATTTGGGTTTGCTTCGGCGCCGCTCGATGAAACATTGGCGCAGGTCACAGTCGATCTGAGTGGCCGACCGTTCCTCGTCTACAATGTGGCACTGCCGGACCGGAAGATCAAAGCGTTCGATCTCGGTCTGTTCGAAGACTTCTTTCAAGCCTTTGTCACCCACGGAGGTCTCAACCTCCATGTGAATCTGCTCTATGGCCGAAATCCCCACCACATCATGGAAGCGATCTTCAAGGCGCTGGCCAAGGCGCTCGATCAGGCGACGATGCTGGAAGAGCGGCTGGCAGGGAAAGTCCTGTCGACGAAGGGGATGCTATAACGCAAGAAGCACAGCCAATCTGGTTTGTCAGCAGGGGCAGGCTTCTGAAAGAGAGGCTGCCTTCTGTATTTCAAGGACCGAAGTCATACGTTTCAGTAACGTGTCATACCGATTTTGACTCAGTCCGTAACGGTCCGTAGTTCCTCAGAAAACCACCGATTGCTTGCGATTCATATCCTGGAACTACCAGGTGCCAGGTCTTTCCGCGTCTAGATTCATTCAATTTTACGGGTCATCTCCTTCCCGAGTGGGTAATTTCGGCCTGATTTCATATCGGGTCGAGCATGCAGGTGAGGACTTTGAGGCGCACGTACTCCTCATCGCGTAGGCCGTAGCTGCGCCGCTGAATGACGCGGATCTTGTTGTTCATGCCCTCGACGAATCCCAACGCGACCTTATTCTCCGGTTTGCAATAGGCTGCGATACCGTCCCAGTGCCGGTCGATCATCTCGGCGAACTTCTCGTAGGGCTTCAGGCGCTGCCATTTGAGTGAGGTGCGCCAGTTCTCGAAAAAGCGACGCGCCCAGCCCTCCCGCTCGTAGTCCCAGGGTTGCCCAAACTCCTCCTTGAGGAGGTAGGCCGTGCTCAATCGTTTATTGGCCTTGAGTAACAGCTTCAAGCTCCGGCGCCCATCCGTCGTCAGGTTCTCCCGATGCGACAGCAGCGTGTACTTCTGGCCCTTGATGAAGCGCCGGCTCTTGCCTGTCGGCCGGGCATACTCGGTCTTGCGCACCGTATCCAAGGCGGCGCCCAGGTGACGCAGCACGTGGAACTTGTCGAACAGAATGGCCGCGTGTGGCGCGTGTTCCGCCTTGAGCGTGGAGGCACGAAACGGTTTCCACATATCCATCACCGCCAGCCTGATGCGGTGGCTCTTGGTCGAACCCAGCCACTGGTAGAACTCGTCCAAGCTCGCTTCCGAGCGGTCGTGGCCGCCGAACCAGATCGGCCGTCGTCGTTCCAAGTCGCTGACCACGATCCGGTAGGTGTGTCCCTTGCGGATCGAGATCTCGTCGATCCCGACCACCTTTGGCGCCGGCGTCCCTGCCCGTCGCACCTGCTCGCGCATGTACTGCGCATCGAGGTCTTTGATCGTCTTCCAGTCCAGCCGGGTTTCCTCGGCGACATCCTTGATCGTCATGCTCCGGCAGCGCCGTCCCACAAAGAAGGCGAAGCGCTTGGTGTAGAACGGGTTGGCCGCCAGCCACTCCAGTTGCTCCTGCTTCACCGTGCCGCACCGCGTGCAGTGGACACGGCGAATCTCCAGCTCCAGGTAGATCCGTGTGTCCCCGCAGGGTAGGTCGCGGACTCGGCGTATCTTTCGGTCGTACCACGCGTGATGGACGTGTCCGCAGGCGCCGCATGCCGTTTTTTTCCCCGCCGGTGGAGGCGAACGACGCGGGTCTTCGGGTCACCGAAGATGCCCCGTCTCGTTGGGCTTGGCCGGAAATCAGGCAAGCGGTAGGTGTCCCAGAGGCGTCGGTAGGTTCGCATCCGGCAATCATGCCAGATTTTCAGACCACGTCACACACAGAATTCACGCCCCTATCCTCAAGAAATGCCGTTTCTCGCGCTTCGTTTACCCACTCACCAAGGAGAAGAGCCAATTTTACTTGCCCGCCGCTTCGACTGAATGCCCTCCAGAATTTTTCCAGAAAGCCTCTTGGGAGAATGAAGTCAAACAAGTCACCATCTTTTTCCTGACACAACAGAATAACCACATCATATTTCTTGTCTGATATGCCAAGGAACCAGCGATCCGGCCGTTGCTCATTTGCGAAAGGAATTGCGACCTTGTGTTCTTTGTTCGTCTCAAAAACAGTATTCCCAAGTGGAATTAGTCGCTAGCCTCGATCGGCTCCTGCATCAAGAAAAGATTCTCTTGCCATAAATCCCTCTTCCTTTCCCGTACTCGATCTGACTTTTCGTGTGCGGCATTTTGCAGAAGTTATCTCATCTTGTCGGCTCGTCCATCTTATCTAGCTCGACCGGTTCTCTCGGCTAGAACAAAGAGGGCGTCTTCAATACCGGATAGGTCGTATCGGAATTAAGGCCAATCAGGCTGCTGCCAGTTATAGGACATGAGCCGATAATATACCTATTCGGCTCATGGGACTGCTTCTTCTACAGTTTTGCCCGTTGGTAACCGATAGAAGAGGCAGAAGCCTGTTCTATCGACACAACCGAAAGGACCCTCCTCCATGCCATTGGCAAGCGAACTGGTCCAGTCCTACACCACCGTCTTCACCTTGCCGGAGATCTATTTCCGTGTGCGAGATGTGGTGGACGACCCCAATTCGACCATGGACGACCTTGCCGACGTCCTTAAGCTAGATCCGGCCATCTCAGCCAGGCTCCTCCGCATCGTCAACAGCCCCCTTTATGGGTTTCCAAAACAGATCGACACCATCTCCCGCGCCGTCAACATCGTCGGCATGCAAGCAGTCAATGATCTCGTCACCGCAACGACCGTCGGACGGACCTTCTCCGGAATGCCGATTCAGCTCATGGACGTACCAATGTTCTGGCGCAAAAGCGTGCTCTGTGCCTTGCTCGCCGGGAAGATCGCCAAATCCTGCGGCATCGAGGACAGCGAGCGTTTCTTCATCGAAGGTCTGCTGCGCGACATCGGCCATCTTGTCCTCTACCAGACCATCCCGCAGCGGGCTCAGTCTGCTCTCATTGAAGCAGGGTACCTTGGAACCTCTCTGGCCGAGGTGGAGCAGTCCAACATCGGGTGTGACTTCGCGGAAGTGGGGGCCGAACTCATTCGGTCCTGGGGTATGCCCGCGCAGATCGAACAGGCCATTCGCTGTCAACTGAGCCCAAACGATGCCGGCGAATTCATCCTTCATGCATCCATCGTTCATCTGGCCGGCGTCGCCGCTGATTACGAAGAGCTCGAGCCGAGTCGGCGCCCTGCTACCTTGCCGTTCAGCCCCCTTGCCGTCACCGCAACACAGTTTGTGCCGGCCAACCTCCCGGCACTGCTCACGGACGCCCAGACCAAGCTGAAAGATACCTTAGCGCTTATCCATCCCCGCGCCATGGCCGCGTAACTCCTTAGCCATTGTCCATGATCAGAAAAAGGTTCCGAATCTGCTTA
>JARFPM010000122.1 GCA_030444405.1 Nitrospira sp. | reverse complement strand
CACGAGTTTGAGGTTGGCATAGGCGAGCATCAGTGCATCGAGGCTGCCGTTTTGGATGACGGCCGTGCTCAGGAATGCCAGTCGCGCATGGTCTTTTACGATCTGGCTTGCGCGCGTGCGTTTCTCTGTGAGCGCGGCTTTTACTTCCTGCTCCAGCCCCACACCGGACCACACCGATTCCTCCAATCTCTTCGCAGCCTCCACCGACATGCCGCCGCCCTGGAGAAAGCGCTTGGCCACGGCCTTGTATTCCTTCTGGGTCACGCTGCTGTCAGAGATGAGCATGCGCTGAAGCGGGTGTGTGGTCATGCTGATGACGGAGAGCACCGGCCTGATGAGCAGGCCATAGATGGCGCAGAGGACAAGTGTGTAGAACGCGAATTCCAGAGCAGGATGGAGATGGCTGAGGCGCTCGCCGAGATCCAGCACGTTGGCAAGGGCGATGAGGCTTAAGAAGAGAAGGGCGCCGATTCCGATTAATATCCAGACCGGCGGCTTCCATCGAGGACTGTCGGGGAGGGCCTGGTCTGCTGGATCGCGCATGTACGGCGATTCTCTCGGTCTGCCTTGAGCGATTCGACCGGCCGACGCGAGATCGCGCCGAGATCGACTCTCTCTTCTCCGAATCATCCTACCGAATGCGGGTATTCCATTCAAGGCCGGCAGCCAGCGTCTCAGACAAGAAGGGACTCTCTGACCGAGGCTCACTTTTCTGGCTCAAGGACAAAGCCGTAACTCTCAGGATCATGTTTCCAGGCACCGGAAGACAAGAGGCCCAGGAGTGGTAAGAGAATAAAATAGGCTCCGATGACATCGACCGTCCCGATCGAGCTGAGGGTGCGAGAGGTCGTACGGAATTGGCTCTGATAGCCAGGTTTCTGCACTTCAATAAGCAGGTCCTTTCCTCTGTGGGCTTCAAATTGGACTGGAGTCTGACCAACTGGTTTTCCTCCGGCCAGTACGGTGGCTCCATCCGGCGATGAGCTCACGTGAAGGGTTTGCATGGATGGGGCGAAGATCGAGCATCCGCTAAAGCTCACCGCCACGAGAACCACGGTCATCTGCTGAAAGATATTCCATCGAGGCTGTCTTCTCCGCATCGTCGTCACCTCCTGGTACCAGATATTAAGGTGGACAACTGCTACAGTGGCGTTCTGTAATGGCAGATCGATATCAATCTCGCCAACAGAGGTCTCCAGGTTAACGATCTCATGTCTCAATAGGTAGAGATAGATAGCCGTGTGATGTGCTAGCGCCGATCGCACTGATCACATTTTAGAGGTCAGACAAGGAGTTTCATACGCAGGGTTCGCTACGTGCATCTTATTTTGATATCGCTCGAGAAAAAGAAATGGAAACATAGTTTACTCGATGTGGTTCTGTGACTGTGACCTCAACTTCTCGACTAAGCGGCGGAGGCGCTCTCGCTGGACCGGCCGCAGGTGCAGGAATTCCAGCCCGAAAACTTGTCCTCGTACCCACCGAACGACTGCGTGGTCAATGTGCATTCGCCAGTCATAGTCCGGTAAGAAGATCCACAGGTCCAGACTCATGTCGGTCTGGACCGCTGTCTCAGACTCGGCCGCACAGCCCGTTTTGGACAGATCGAGGAGTGTCGCTTCTCCCTCCAGCTGTTCGCTGTTGGAAAAAAAGAGGCGGCAGCCCAACGGAATGCGAGGAGCGGCCCGCAAATCTCTCTTGTCGGCTCGATCATCACTGCCCATGCGACTTCCCATGCGAGATCAGAACTCCCCATATATGAATCACCTCAGGTTGTTTTTGGCCATTGATTTCGCGTTTGTCGCCGAGGGTATGAGTTTTCCGTGCATCTTTCATTACGACGCTCCCATGAGATCAGACTAGGTTTCCCCCTGCCGCTTGGGTATAATTGCTCGATTCATTCCTTTCATCTTGTAGGAGATTCGCATGTCCGAAAAAGACGACAAGAAACGCGCGCTCGACTTAGCCCTGTCCCAGATTGAGAAGCAGTATGGGAAGGGAGCCATCATGAAGCTGGGGGCGGAAGAGAAAGTCGACGTGCCGGCGATTTCTACCGGGTCCTTGGGCCTCGACATTGCCCTTGGTGTGGGGGGGCTTCCGCGCGGACGGGTGATCGAGATCTTCGGACCGGAGGCTTCTGGAAAAACGACGATGACGTTGCACTGTATTGCTGAAGTGCAGAAGGCGGGGGGCGTCGCCGCGTTCATCGATGCCGAACATGCGCTGGACTTGACCTACGCCAAGAAGCTTGGCGTGCAGGCCGACGACCTTCTTGTGTCTCAGCCGGATACCGGTGAGCAGGCGTTGGAGATTGCTGAAACCTTAGTCCGAAGCGGAGCGATTGATTTGATTGTCATCGATTCGGTCGCGGCTTTGACGCCGCGAGCCGAGATTGAAGGCGAGATGGGCGATGCCCACATGGGCCTTCAGGCGAGGCTCATGTCGCAGGCGCTGAGAAAGCTGACAGCCGCTATTGCCAAGTCTCTGACGACGGTGATCTTTATCAACCAAATCCGCATGAAGCTCGGCGTGATGTTTGGAAATCCCGAGACCACAACCGGAGGGAACGCGCTCAAGTTCTATTCGTCCGTCCGGCTGGACATCCGTCGCATCGAATCGATCAAAGAAGGTCAGGAGGTGATGGGGAGCCGGGTGCGCGTGAAGGTCGTGAAGAACAAGATGGCCCCGCCGTTCCGTCAGGCCGAGTTCGACATCATGTTTGCCGAGGGCATTTCCAAGACAGGCGAATTGGTGGATATGGGCGTCGACAAGAAGATTATCGAAAAATCAGGCGCTTGGTATTCCTATAAGGGGGAACGGATCGGTCAGGGTCGCGACGCGGCCCGAGACTTCCTCAAGAACAATGTACCGACGGCTCGCGAGATCGAAATGAAACTTCGAGAGGCGGCCGGTGTTCCGGTTCGTAGTGAGAAAAAAGCTGAGGCCAAAGAAGAAAAGCCGGTTCCACGAAGTGAGGAAAAGCGGGCGCATCGGTAGCGGTAAGCGGTGAGAGCGCCGAAGCGGAGAAGCCGATCTTCCCCCGATGCTTGGATGCAGCTCGGGGTAGGTTTTCTCGCGCGTCGAGATCGGACCGTCGCTCAAGTCGAAGAGTATCTCTCATCCAAAGGAGCCTCACCCTTTCAAGTACGGCAAACAGTTCGCCGTTTGTCCGACCTTCGATACCTTAACGACTACGCCTATGCTCAGCGATGGGTTGATAACCGGCTGGCAGTGCGGCCGATGGGGGTAGAACGGCTGAAGGCCGAATTGCAGGCCAAAGGAATTTCCGAGGTGTTGGCCGCTCGGGTGACGGCTGAGGCTCTCCGTGTGATAGATGAAAGGGTATTAGCTCAGTGCGCGCTTCAGGCCGCTCAACGTCATGGCCGCCGGTTGACCTCATCCCAGATGGTGCGCCTTCTCCGTCAGCGGGGTTTCAGTGAGGAGACCGTAGATCGTATGATAGAAGAGTTCAAGATCAACCAGGAACTCGTTTATGAAGAATAGTGCGACTGATCTGCGACGGGCCTTTATCCGGTATTTCGAGCAGCACGGCCATCAGGGAGTGCCCAGCTCGGCCTTGATTCCCCAGGCGGACCCAACTTTGCTCTTCACCAACGCCGGTATGAATCAATTCAAGCGGGTTTTCCTCGGAGAAGAACTCCGCCCCTACAAGCGAGCCGTGTCCGTACAAAAGTGCCTTCGTGCCGGTGGAAAACACAATGATCTTGAAAATGTCGGGTACACGAGGCGGCACCACACGTTCTTCGAGATGCTCGGGAATTTTTCGTTCGGCGACTACTTCAAAGACGATGCCATCAGATTCGGATGGGAGTTTCTGATGCAGACGGTCGGGCTGCAGAAAGACCGGATGTGGGTGACGATCTTCCGTGAAGACGACGATGCTGAGAAACTCTGGAAGAAGATCGGCGTCGTGCCGTCGCGCATCGTCCGGTGCGGCGAAAAAGATAACTTCTGGCAAATGGCGGACACCGGTCCCTGCGGCCCCTGCTCGGAAATTCACTTCGATCAGGGCCCGTCCGTGCCCGGTGACGACCGGCCGAACGGCGAGGGCGACCGGGTGATCGAGATCTGGAATCTCGTCTTCATGCAGTACAACCGCGATGCCTCCGGAACACTCCACCCGCTGCCAAAGCCGAGCATCGACACAGGGATGGGGCTCGAGCGGCTGGCCGCCGTGGCTCAGGGTGTCTACAGCAATTACGACAGCGATCTCTTCACGCCGCTGCTTGCGGCTATCGCCGAGCGGGCCCGCACCGAGTACGGCAAGAAGGAATCCTCGGACCGTTCGATGCGCGTGATTGCGGACCATCTGCGCGCCATCACCTTTTTGATGACGGATGGCGTGCTACCTTCGAACGAGGGACGGGGGTATGTGTTGCGACGGATTCTGCGCCGCGCGGCCCGCCATGGCCGGCTGCTCGGCATAGTCGAGCCCTTTCTGCACGAACTCAGCGCAACGGTCGTGGACCAGATGGCCGTCGCCTATCCGGAAGTGCGCACGGCATCCGGCACGATCGCCGAAGCGACGAAAGGCGAAGAGGATCGGTTTATCGCGACACTCGACCAGGGGTTACCGATTTTGAACGAGATGATCGAAGAGGTGAAGGCGGCAAACCGAACGGTCTTGGCGGGGGACGACGTCTTCAAGCTCTATGACACCTACGGCTTCCCCATGGACTTAATCACCGAGGCCTGCCGGGAACAGGGCATGGCGGTCGACGAACCCGGTTTCAATGCGGCGATCGAAGAGCAACGGACTCGCGCGCGCAAGACCGGCGGATTCGAACAGGAAGCGGCCAGACCGGCTGTTGCGGAGCTTGCCAAGCGGATCGGGGCGACGACATTCGTCGGCTATGAGCATCTGGAAAGCGACGGCGTCTTGCGGGCGATTCTGAAAGGTGAGCAACTGGTGAAGGAAGCAGGAGAAGGGGAGACCGTCGAGCTGGCGATGGATGTCACGCCCTTCTATGCGGAAGGCGGTGGTCAGGTCGGAGATCAGGGAACGTTGACGGGTCCTGAAGGGGTGGTCGATATCAAGGAGACGACGAGGCCGGCACCGACGGTCATCTTGCACAAGGGAACGGTCCGCAAGGGGTGCATCCGAGAAGGTGAGCGCCTGCATATGACGGTGAATGCTTCCACGCGTCTGGACGCCGCGCGCAATCATACGGCGACGCATCTCGTTCATGCCGCCCTGCGTGATTTACTCGGACCGCATGTGAAACAGTACGGATCGCTGGTCGGACCCAACCGCCTTCGGTTTGACTTTGCCCATTTTCGACCGCTGACATCCCGTGACATCGACGATATCGAATCGACGGTGAATGAAGAAATCCGCAAGAACGAGGCCGTGCGTACCGACGTGATGAGCATTCAGGACGCCGTGTCGAACGGCGCCCTGGCATTTTTCGGCGACAAGTATGGCGAACAGGTGCGTGTGGTGAGTGTCGAGTCGTTCAGCAAAGAACTGTGCGGAGGCACCCATTGCCGGCAGACAGGGGACATCGGGCTCTTCCGCATTGTCTCGGAAGGGGGCGTGGCGGCCGGTGTGCGCCGGATCGAAGCTCAGACGGGCCGCGGCGCATACATCCTCATGAAGAAACTTGAATCCGATGTCCGCGAGCTGTCGGATCTGTTGAAGACGGGGCAGTCTGAGCTGGTCGCCAAGACCCGCAAGCTGATGACGCAGCTTAAGGACAAGGAGCGGGAGCTGGAAGAGTTGAAATTGAAAATGGCCAGCGGCGCTGCGGTTGCCTCGACTGTCCGGACCGTCGCCGGGGTGGCGGTACACACGCAGCGGACGGATGGTCTGGATGCGAACGGCATGCGAGCGCTGGCGGATCAGCTCCGGGATAAGTTGAAGAGCGGCGTCATCGCGCTCGGCGCGGCGACCGGCGATGGCAAGGTTTCGCTACTGGTTGTCGTGACGAAGGACTTGATCGGTATGCTCAAAGCCGGCGAGCTCATCAAAGTCCTGGCAGACGAGGTGGGTGGAACCGGAGGCGGCCGGCCGGAAATGGCCCAGGCCGGGGGGAAGGATCCGGGCAAACTCGACGCTGCGTTGGAAAAGGTCTTTGGCCTGGTTGAAACCACTCTGCGGCGGTAGAATCATGCCTGGCCGTATTCTCGCGCTCGATTACGGGACCAAGCGGATCGGCGTCGCACTCAGCGACGAATTAGGCTGGACGGCGCA
>JARFPM010000121.1 GCA_030444405.1 Nitrospira sp. | reverse complement strand
GATGCTGGTCGGGACGTTGGCCCTCACCGGCTGGCGGCGCAGCAAGAAGTAGCAGTGAACGGGACGTCGTCACTGAGTGACTCGGTGTCACGTCCGTCAGGGGCTAGATTCCTCCCGTCACTAGGGTTCCTCCTGGTGACGGGAGGTCTTTTTCTGCTCGGGTGGTTCGCCTACCTTTGGTTTAAGCCGGCTCCTGCCCCCTACAGCTATCAACTGGTTGATGAAGGTAGCGCCAGTAAGTTTGAAAACCTAGGGTTGCAGGCCTGGCCGGATCTGACCATCAACAAGTACGAACTTCGTGTTCAATCCGTGGATAAGCCAATCGCTATCGCCTACCGGGCTGCGAAAAGGAATGGAACGCCTATCCTATTAAGCTGGGAAAATCTCGCTTCTGAACCAGTCGGCTCGATGGGGGGTGATCTGTCGGAACTTGCCGCGATTGCGACCGATATCACGAAGCATGTGCCGAAAGAAGCCATCATCTTGGCCTGGTGGGATACCTCTCGACAGCTGGGTCTCCTGTCTGACCGGGATACTTTCTTCACCTCCCATCTTGGGCAGCCCCTTATTGCCCCTTCATACTGGAAAGATCGCGCTGATGTCATCAGGGAGTATGAACGTCAGTTTTGGGGTGCATCAGGGTCAGCTGATGAAGAGCGACTATTCAGACAATTTGCGGATGCACTGTCCTTAGAAGCCAACAAAGGGGCAGCCATGCTTCGGGAATTAGTTGGTACTCGCGAAGCCTATGTCGTCGTGCATCCCTCGGATCTTTACAAATTGGGGCTTATGCGACCCGATCGTGTGGATATCGCCTTTAAGGACTTCCCCTTGACCGGCAATGTCCATGGGCTTGTGAATCAAGTCAAAGCTTGGATGAAAGAGTACGGATACGATACCTATACCCTCCAGTCTTTGTCTGAAAAGGTGGTACGGGCCTATTTTTTGAGTGAGAGTAAAAAGGGGAAGACATTACTGTCTCAAATGCTGCCCCTTATGAATTCAACTCCCGTGGATTTTCAAGCCATGCAGCTTGTCCACAAGCACGGTGGCTATTGGGTGTATAAGGTTCCAGTTGAGTGAGACTTGCCCCGGTAGGTAGATTGTCACTGAATATCAGGGTAGCAGTCCAGAATTCGTCATGGTAAACTGACGCCACTTGATGATTGATCCAGAAGGGCCTCACGAAACGTTTTGCTGCGACGTGATCATGACAATGATGAAGTTTCGTACATCATAATATATCTATCGGAAAGGAGATGCCGTGAATCACCGCATTGTGTATGCATTCGCCGCTGCGGCGGTATTTCTAGCAGTGGCCGGAACGGCCTTTGCTGAAGGGACATTCGAAGGCAGGAAGAAATGTTACAACTGTCATAAAGGTGAGGGTGAGACTTGGGAAAAAACTCTCCATGGTAAGGCAATGGAGTCGCTCAAGCCCAGCAGAGGCAAGAAGAAGGACGAGGCGATGGTCAAGGCCAAGCTGGACCCCAAGAAGGACTATACAAAAGACAAGGATTGCGTTGGATGCCACGTCGATGGGTTCGGTAAGGAAGGCGGGTACATCATCGAAGAGCCGGAGAAATTCTTAACCGGCGTTGGGTGCGAGTCCTGTCACGGAGCAGGTAGCGATTATCGCAAGATACACCGCAAGGCAGGTGAAGCGTTTGAAAAATCTCAGAAGACAATGGAGCGAGCTAACCTGGTTGAGGCCGGGCAAGAATTTGAATTCCAGGAAAAGTGTAACGCGTGCCATCTCAATTATGAGGGATCACCCTGGAAGGGGGCGAAGAAGCCCTATACTCCGTTCACACCAACAGTAGACAAGAAGTATGCGTTTGATTTTGAAAAGTCGGTCAGAAACGACAAGGCGATGCATGAGCATTACAAGCTTGCTGGTACATTCACTGGGCCGCCAATTCCAAAATTCCATGAAGAATTCCAGAAGAATGCCAAGCCACCGGTAAAGTCAGACAAGGCTGGGGATGAATAACAATGTCAAAGCTGGGGACTATAGCTATTGGAGCAATTCTTGGGATCGGGCTGATCACTGTCGTTTTTGGCGGTGAAGCGGCAATCTCGCGGACAGAATTCTGTATCAGTTGTCATTCTGAAATATATCCCTATGAGGAACTGAAAAAGTCCTCACACTGGGGTGCTCTCGGTATGGACCCTGGCTGTAAGGATTGCCATGTGCCTCAAGGATTATCTAACTTCCACAAGGCGGTCTGGACTCACGTGGTCGATGGTGTGCCATTCCTCATCAAGGAATTCACCACGGACTATTCAACGGTTGAGAAGTTCAATGAACATCGTCCGGAAGCCGCTTTCCGGGCTCGAATGAAACTCAAGGAATGGGATAGTCTCACGTGCAGGGCTTGTCATAAGAATACCAAGCCGCCAGGAGCTTCTGCTAAAGCGGCGCATGCCAAGATGCAAAGCGAAGGGGCGACCTGCATCGATTGTCACCAGAACCTAGTGCATAAGAAGGTTCCGGAACACGACCTCAATGCTAGTCTTGCGCAGGGGAAGCCCGTCATCAAGGAAGTGAAGAAGAAGGCGGACGATGACGAGGACGAAAAGGACTAGTCGTTGTCAGGGATTCCTCTGCATGTCTTAAACATCAGGGCCGCGCTATACAACATGGGTGCAGCCCTGATGTACTACCTATGTGTCCAGTCTACGGATCAGGTCTAATCCGTTAGCTTCTACTCGTGCGAGGTCCCTCCAGTCTTGAGGAGGTACTCTCCATCTCTCCTGTTGAGGCCCGTCGTTTGAGCTTTGTGCGCCACCTCGATGAGAGGTGCACACAGTCTGCGAGCTGACTGGCAGCTTCTCTATCGTGTACGGCGTGATGCATCACGGCATTTGCGACCGACACCGTCCAGTTTGGGCAGTGGCGTTCAACCAAGATAAGTCTGCTCCCAACTTGAACATGGCCTTCACGAAGGACCCTGAAATACCAGCCGGTACGTCCGGTGTTCTGTACACGAACCGCCAGATCCTTGACCTTCCACCGACGAGCCAGTTTCCAGCAGGGCTGTCGTGGTTGCGAGACCTGGACCAGTGACTCTCCAATTTCAAATACATCTCCGATGCACACATCGCTCTCCAGCAACCCATCAGTCGTAAAGTTTTCGCCAAATGCTCCTGGGCGAAGGTCTGGTAACGGTAATGTCTCTACCCAATAAGGGTAGTGCTCCACGGGATAGACATTGACGGCTTTTTCAGGACCCCCGTGGTTCTCTAGATCTGCTTGGCCATCACCCACCAAGTTGACAGTGCCGAGCCACAATGATTCGGCCGTAGCCTGTTTAAAGAAACCGGTTGTCCACACCTCATCAAAGGGATCGGACGATTCTCTGCTCCCCACGGTCCGTGGTTGCCCAACTTGCAAGGAGATGATTGTTGCCACTACCGGATCTTTCAAGAAGGTCCTCTACTCAGCGATCGATGCGAAGCACCTTGTGCCCGCGAGTGGCGAAACGGGTACAGGTAATTTCCCGATGATCCGTAGAGATGTAGGCCAAGCAGTTGGGTGTGTGTACCTATAGCAAATGGCTAGTAAGGAGTTCATGTGCATCAGCTTTAGGAGAACCCCGTTCGATTCAAGACCCTGCTCAATCTGTACCAGGCACAGAGACGCTTGACTCCACGCAACGTCGGCCCTGCTCCTCCAATGGCGACCGCATCAACTAGGCAATACCATGCGCTGGCGCCGCTGGGCGGATTTCCCTGTGGCCATCCCAGGAGTGGGTCTATGGCTGCCCATTGCCACGCGCCGACGGTCGTACCAATCAATTCCAGCCACGTCGTAATGAAAAATGCAGCGAGATAGACCAGCGGTGAACGGCCTGTAACCAGCCAGATTAAGAATATGCAAAACAGCAACGCACCGACCGCATCTCCACGCTCAGCATACCCGGTGACACCCCAGATGGCCCAGGTGCCCCACACGCCTATGACGAACATCGCAATTTTTCTGGGATGGCGTACAAAGAGGCCGGATCGTGCCAACGCAACCGCCGTCAGGTACACCATACCATGCCCAGGTGGGACGTAGGCCGGTACATTCTCGAATCGGTAGGTGTAGCCCCCCATATAGATGGAGGCGAAATGCTCTCCCACTGTTGCAAATAGGACCGCAATCAAGACCTGTACCCTTGTTTCTCTATTTTCACCGAGCAATAAGGTCGCAAGAAAAACCCACGCCAAGGCTCCTAATGCCTGTTGTCGCTCGATGCTGGCACTGATCTCAAACAAGGAACTCACAGCCACGCTGAAGAAAGTGAAAGCGGCAATTCCGTAGTCCCGCATTCGATGTGTAGGATGCGTATCTAGAACGCCAGCTTTGGGGAAATGGCGAAGGACAATCCGCTCTACAGCATCGAACCAGGGAGCAGGGTGAGAGGTATCTGAATGGGCTTCCATGTGCCAAAATGGAGTCTGTTGAGGCGGAGATCCTATGTCGTGTGATTAGCGGTCTTTGGTGAACGACTGCCCAAACCGCTGGCATCATACAGGACCACTGACAAACGAGCAAGTTTCCACAAGACTACCGACGACGCCACAACAACAGTATGAGCCTTATAGATGAAGCCAAAGCGATGGCTCGGTCCGTGCAAGTTATAAGGCGCTACTCGATCATGAGCAATGGAGATCAGAAGATAAGGTGTGGCGTGGAAAACGGTTCAATGAAAATAAGGAAGAGGAGAAAAGAACGCCGGCCCGCCTACTGTCTTTCGACAATGGACGGGCCGGCGCTAGCGCTCTTTCGTTACATTCCGAGTCTGGTAAAGACCGGGAGGACGGGAGCTGAGATGTGGTTGATAAGACGCTCACCGGAGTCGGTGAACGACATCAACAACCCTGCAAATCGCTGATCCGGGTCATGAAGGATGTCCACCAGCCGCTGAACTTCCCAGAGGACGTCCTTTGACTCAATCTTGATGTCGACGGTCTGGCCTGGCTGGATGGCAGCTTCATTGTCCATCGTCAACCCAGCCTGTGCCACGAGCTCTGCCGGATATTCGGGATCCAGATTTCTGGTCTGACCGACCTTGTTCAGGAACCGGATACCTGCCGTGGTGAACTCCCCAATGCTTACCGGTTGAGTCCCGTTGTTGGTAGCATGGAGAACCATACGCAAGGCTCGGCCCGGAACGTCATACTCAGCGTGAGTGACTTCAACCACCAGTGGGTTTGGCTTAATCGGCAGTGGCTTGACTTTGGTCTCACCAGCCTGCAGAGGGACGCTAATGGGGTGTTTTGCATCAGCAGCCAGATACCCCACCGTCACGACGACAAGGGTGAAAATCAACACTACCGTTCCCACTTTGCGATCAATGGGATCCAGGAGGATCTCATCCCCATACGCTGCCAGGACTCTGGCGCGAATGAGATACATCGGCCTTATCCAGAAGAAGCCGATCCAGAAGATGGCGAGAGCTACCCAGAATGCATGCCACATGATCCCGGTCATTGAGCCCATCGTCTCTGAATCAAACGTTTCACCGGTCAGCGTCTTCACCGGGTTGGTGAAGGATGCGTAACTGCCGGTGATGTCCATCCACCCACCGGGTCCGGCGACAGGACCGGCCTCCTTGATCGCAAGCATTGGATGGATATGGTGATGGCCCGGGAGCCTGGCCTTCAGCGTGACTTCATAATCATAGTCACGACCGATCTCCAGGGGGCCTGAATTGAACATCGGCGTGCCGTTCATTTTGGAGCTGAGACGTACGAAGACCGAACTTGGAGAGCCGACGTTGAGGAAGGTGCGATGAGGCTTGACAACGGCACGGGGCCAGTCTTCCGACAGATGGAAACTGCCCTTGAGATAGGTGATCTCGTTGACGGGAGTCGACTTTCCGACCCATTTCGTGTCGTACCAGTTCACCGTACGCATCCGAAGGAACGGCTCCTGCGACCGTTCTCCATGGGCCAAGACGGGGGTGGTGAACGCCGGCGAGAACGCCAGCGTCGCCATGCCGCAAAGCCCGAGCACACACTGCTTGAAGACGTTCTTGGCGTTCATGCTTTTCCTCCAGACAGTTTAGCTTTGTCCGCATGGGCCAACGTGCCGTATGCGAACACATCATACACCTTCGTGGTCCGTTGCCGGTCGTCGGTCAGATAGAAGTACGAGGTGCAGAAGAACTTCCCGAACTGCCACCACAAGATGTACATCAACGACGACGCGAACGCGGAGAAGAAGGCCGAAATCATGGTGCTATGCCCGCCGAACGTGCGCAGCGAGCCCACCTCGATCATCCGGATGTACTCC
>JARFPM010000120.1 GCA_030444405.1 Nitrospira sp. | reverse complement strand
TCGCTGGGGCATTAGCCTGCATCTCGGTCTCGATGGTCTCAGCGTGATCCTCATCCTCTTGACGGCCTTCATCGGTCTCGTCGCGATTGTCGCCTCCTGGACAGAAATCCAGAGTCGCGTCGGATTTTTCCACTGTAACGTCCTGTTGGCGCTAGGTGGGGTCATCGGGGTATTTCTGGCGATCGATCTATTCCTGTTCTTTTTCTTCTGGGAAATCATGCTGGTCCCCATGTATCTCCTGATCGCCATCTGGGGACATGAGCATCGCCGCTACGCCTCGTTCAAGTTCTTTTTGTTTACTCAGGCGGGTAGCCTGCTGCTCCTCGTCGCGATCATTACCCTCGCACTCCTGCATCAACAAGCAACGGGACAACCCAGTTTTGACTATGCCGAACCCAGTTTTGACTATGCCGACCTCATGGGACTGACCGTGGCCAGTGGGATGGCCTGGTGGCTGATGCTGGCGTTTCTGATTGCGTTCACGGTGAAACTCGGAGCTCCACCTTTTCATTCGTGGCTGCCGGACACCTACACAGAGGCTCCAACCGGTGCAAGTATCATCCTCGCTGGCATCTTGGCGAAGACCGGCGCCTATGGCGTGCTGCGGTTCACCATTCCATTATTTCCTGGGGTGATGAGTGAATTCGCGCCCATCGTCATGGGGCTTGGTGCCGTCGGCATTCTCTACGGTGCGGTATTGGCATGTTGCCAAACGGATATTAAACGATTGGTGGCCTACAGCAGTATCAGCCACATGGGGTTCTTCCTACTTGGCGCTTTTGCAGGAACGGAGTTGGCGCTGCAAGGAGCGGTGATGCAGCTGGTGGCGCACGGGCTGAGCACCGGCGCCATCTTTATGCTGGCAGGTGCGCTTCAGGAGCGGTTCCAGACGAGAGACATGGGACAGATGGGAGGACTTTGGGGGATGACCCCGCGTCTCGCATCGATGGCGCTCTTCTTTGCCTGCGCCTCACTAGGGTTGCCAGGCTTGGCCAACTTCATCGGTGAATTTCTCGTGCTGTTTGGATCCTATGCAACCCAACCGGTCATAACCATTCTGGCATCGTTTGGCATGGTGATGGCTGCGATTTATTCCCTTGCCATGATGCAACGCACATTCTTTGGTCAGCAACGAGAAACCCGTATCGCCCCGGACCTGTCGCATATCGCGTTTGGAACATTGTTGCTCATCGCGGCCCTGCAGATCTGGCTTGGTCTCTATCCGAGGACAGTACTCACCACCACGAGGCCAGTCATGGACATGCTTGTACAGTCGGTCCTGGCGTCACCCAATCTGACTCATCCCCCATCAGAGTCGGTATCGTCATCCAACCTCTTCACCTCTCATGTGAGTGCCCCATGACCCTCCAAGATTTTATTGCCCTTTCACCCATTCTGAATCTCGGGGCCTTCTCCCTCGTGACCATGCTCGCAATCGCTTTCAGGAGACACCATGCAAGGATCGCCGTCTTCGCATTCATGTCATGCCTCCTCACGCTGGCGACCTTGCCCTGGGCGGCAACGGGGACCCCGCGAGCCGTGACCACGTTGTTGGTCGTGGATGGACATGCCTTGTTGTACATGGGACTCGTGTTGAGTGCGACGATGGTCGTCGTTGCCCTGTCCTACAGGTATTTGACTATTCAGTTTCATGAGCAGGAAGGCGTGGAGGAATATTATCTGCTCCTCTTGCTGGCCACGTTCGGAGGATTGGTTCTAACCGCGGCTGCACACTTTGTGTCTTTTTTTCTTGGACTCGAACTCCTTGGCCTTTCCCTCTGTAGTTTGATCGGCTATTTACGTACGCGACGGCACCCGCTAGAAGCTGCGGTGAAATACCTTCTGCTCTCCATCGCCGCGTCAGCGTTCCTCCTGTTCGGTATGGCACTCCTGTATTTCGAAAGTGGCTCCATGACGTTTCGTGGGGTGGGAGCGATCGTGAAACAGGCGCAGGCCGTTCCAGGACTGTGGCTGGGTGGATTTGTCCTCGTCCTTGTCGGCGTCGCATTAAAACTCGGGCTGGCGCCGTTTCATATGTGGATTCCCGATGTGTACCAGGGAGCCCCCACTCCCATCACGGCGTATATTGCGACCGTATCCAAGGGAGCACTGGTGGCACTGCTGCTCCGCCTCGCAACCGATGTCGGGGCGTTGGAACTGCCTCCACTTGTCCATCTGTTGAGTCTCCTGGCTGTTGCTTCGATGGTCACGGGGAATGTGCTGGCGCTCTTACAACAGAATGTTAAACGGCTCTTGGCCTATTCATCGATCACGCACTTCGGATACGTTCTCGTGGCTCTGTTGGCCGGTGGTCCTGCAGCCGCCGAGGCAGTTACTTTCTACGTGATTGTCTATTGTGCCATGACCTTAGGTGCCTTTGGAGTGGTGACCGTGTATTCGAGCGAGGGAGAGGACAAGGACCATGTCGAGGACTATCAAGGCTTGTTTTGGACTCGCCCCTGGCTTGCCGCCATGCTGGCACTCAGCCTGTTGTCCCTGGCCGGCATCCCGGTGACGGCTGGATTCATTGGGAAGTTCTATGCGATCACGGCCGGTGTTGACGCCGGCCTGTGGTGGCTTGTGTTCGCTCTGATTGGGAACAGCGTCATCAGCCTGTACTATTATCTTCGACTCATCGTGACGCTGTTCGACGAGGAGCCAGCACCAGAAGCCATCCCTCACGGACGGGCTGTGCAACCGACACAGGCGGCAGGCTGGACGGCCGTCTTCTCTCTGGGACTCGTCGCATCGATCATCCTACTATTGGGAGTCTATCCAGAACCACTAATGGAGCTCATTCGAGATTCTGTAAGCAACCTGCTCATGGTGGGAATGCAGAGACCATGAATGATTTTCAGGAGGTTTGATGTTCTCCGATATCAGAAAGAGTCGGATGGTCTCGATCCAGTATTCGTTGTCGACGAGATTCGATCGAATGTGATGGACTATGAATGGTAACGGAAGGCGCAGCAGTAATTCGAGTTGAAAGGGGGACTAGACCGAATCGATCAGTTCATCGGAATGATCGTCGCGGAGACTTCGTTCGGCAGCAACAGGGTGGCCACCGCGCGATTCTGTTCGTCCGGTTGAATCAGTGCGAACAACGGCACCGGCTGCGGTACGCCGCCGGGCGGTAGAGCCAGCATCGCCGGAAAGTCGATCAGCGGCGAGAGCGTGGCCTGGCTGGCAATGCGAAGCCGAAAAGCCATCAACACATCCCGCAACCGTTCGGCCTTCTCCTCATCCGACATCGCATCACCGGGCGCGATCCCGATTTCCCAGAGCGGCTTCGTCACCGTGACAGGGAAGGTCAGGCCGAGTTTTTGCGCATCCATTGAAACATCAATCAAGAATCCGGCTTGAATCGCCTGTTGGCGATTCGTGATCAGCTGATTGGCCGGGATGTCGGTCCGCACCTCCAGCGACTTGCCCGAATGGGTTGGGTCTTCGAGCTTCGGTTCTTCTGTCGTCGGTAATGTTGGACTCGTTTCAATAGGAGAAAGAGATTCTTCGCTTGAGACGTTCTGATTGGGTGTCACAACGGTCTCATCCGGCAGAGCGGGAAGCGCGTGGATGAGGCCTTCATACACTCTCTTGGCGGATTCAGACCATGCGGGATTGAACGGTCGACCTGAGAAAGCCGCTTCAGCGGCTTTCCGTTCATAGATAGATCAGCGCGACGGTGCTGGCTGCACGTCCAAATGTGCCTAATGTCGTGACAAGCCAGCCGGTCAGGAGGGGAGAGGCCGACGCCAAGACGCGCCCCGCGTTGAAACAGAACCCGGCCCCTGTCGCCCGTAGCTGTGTGGGGTACAGCTCCGGGAGATAGATCGGAAATCCACTGAAAATCCCGTTATTAAAAAACCCGAGGATCGGCAGAAGCATCAGGACACCAATATAACTCGAGGGCGTTAAGTAGGTGACCGGCAACATGATGAGGCTGCCGAGGCACATGAAGGCGAAAACCGGTCGTCTGCCGAACCGGTCTGCTAGGGGGCCGAAGCCGAGATAGCCGAAGATCGCTCCGGCGTTCAAGGCCATGATGGCGTAGCTCACGTACTTGGTGAGGGTTGCTGGCTCTAGCCCCTTCAAGTCCGGCAATTCACGGATCAGTGTCGGCGCCCAATTCGTTGCCCCCCAAAGACCGAACACTGCGACAAACGCCAAGGTCGACCCGACCAATGTCGCTCGGCGCAAGTCACCATGAAAGATGGCCGTCAGGGGGATGGCCTTCTGTTCATGCGCATGGGTCCAGCGTTCCGGTTCCTTGACCCACCAGCGGACGAAGAGCGCAACAAATGCCGGAAGAATACCGATGATGAACAATCCTCGCCAACCGTAGGCATCTCTCAACGTTAGATTCATCGTGGCGGCCAGAAAGAACCCCACGGCCCAAGCCGACTGGAGAATCCCCGCCGCTTTGGCACGCTTCTCTTCCGGCCACGTCTCAGCCACGATTGCTGCGCCTGCCGCCCATTCGCCACCGATGCCGAGCGCAGTCAGAAATCTGGCTATGGCAAGGTGCCACCAGGTTTCCGCCAATGCAGCGGCGCCGGTGAAGACAGCGTAGATGATGATCGTCGCGATAAGGACCTTCGTCCTGCCGAATCGATCAGCGAGAACGCCGAACGTAATTCCGCCGATCGCCCAGCCGATGAGGAAAATGGAAAAGATGATGCCACCGTACCAACCGATCTGCTGGGCGGTCGGCGGGCCACTCGCCATACGCAGCAAATCGTGCAAGGCTGGATGTAAGACAATGGCATAAATCGTCGCGTCCATCGCATCGAACACCCATCCCAGCCAGGCAACGAAGAGAACCAACCACTGATAGTTTGTCACTCCGGATCGCCAGGATCGATTCGTCATGTTAGATGCTGATGGCTGATAGTTCAAAGAAAGGACTGAGGAGTGAGTCTGTAGATCCGATAGCTGATGACATGACAAATGACGGCATAGCGCGCAAGGCTAAGAGGGTTCGCCGTCACTGTCAAGGTGAAGCCAGTGATACCTCATGTTATAGTCCTCCGCATGGCACGGATGAATTATTACGAGGTGCTGGGCGTCTCCCGAGAAGCGTCCGACGAGGACATCAAGAAGGCCTATCGCAAGCTGGTCTTTGAGCACCATCCCGACCGGAATCCTCATAGGAAGGATGCGGACGAGCGGATCAGAGAGATCAATGTTGCTTATGAGATCGTCGGAGACCCTGAAAGACGCAGGAGCTACGACCGTTTGTCATGGGGAGATGAGCCGCGCACTGCGGCGATTGACCCAGGGGTCATTCTCGGCGGCATGGAACAGAAGTTGTTCGATGAAGGCCGGAAAGAGCTGTTTTCGATCTTGATGCAGAATGTCGCGCGAGTGCGGGCCGAGTTGGGCGTGATTCGAGAGCGAGCCATCCGAGAACAGGGTTACGATTCGTTCCTGGAACCAGTCGTTGCTGCAAGGGCATTTGAAATCATGAGTGACTTCGTGACGGCAGAGATGAATCGGCGGAAGCAGCGGCTTGTCGAGGTCGCTACGGAAATGCTGGTGTCTCAGGGGCTCGCCAAGCGAGGCGACGAAAAAGGTATTCGTTCACTCCAATCTCGTCTAGAGGAAAGTTTTCACAAAGGCCGCATCCACGGAATTGCCTCGGCGCTTGAATTGTTTTATGAAAGACGGTGAGGGTAATACATAAAGTATAGCTTTAGACTTGAGTTCTTAAACTCTCAAGAAGCGACATTTATCTCGCAACTCAAAATTTAGAACTTAACACTTGGAGAGCGGTCCCGTCACAAACTTACCGGCCTTCATGACCCCCATTATCTTGTCCCGGTCTCGTAGCATCTCGATCCGTCGAAGCGGGTTTCCTTTCACGATCACAAGATCGGCTTCCATTCCTTTGGTCAGTGTGCCGACTGAATCCTGAATCCCGATGAGCAGGGCTGCCGTGGCGGTCGAGGCGACAATTGCCTCCATCGGCGTCATGCCCAAAGACACCATCCGTTCAAGCTCCTGCGCGTTGTCCCCATGGTAATTGAACGGAGTGCCGGCATCGGTGCCCATGGCGATGGCGATGCCGCTTCGATGGGCGGCCTTGAAGCTGGCCTGGTGCCGCTTGGTCATGGCTTTGGCTTTCGCCAATGCGCTTTCCGGGATGCCGCAGCCTGGCCGGCAGGCCGCCGTCGTAGCCAGGGCTGAAAGGGTAGGGACCATGTAGACTCCATATCGCTTCATGAGTGCTCCTGACTCGTCGTCCAACAAGGTGGCATGTTCGATCGATCGCACCCCTGCATGGATCGCGTTCTTCATTCCGGCCGCGCCGTGGGCATGGGCGGCGACTCGTTTCCCGGCTTGCTGTGCCGCATCGACTGCGGCCGCCAATTCCTCCATCGTCATTTGGGCCTCGTCCGGCGAGGTGCCGGGCGTCAGCACTCCCCCCGAGGCAATGATCTTGATGACCCCCGCACCGGCAGCGACCTGTTCACCCACAACCCGCCTGACCTGCTCCGTACCTTCCACTTCCTGACCAATGAATCGCGCGTGGCCACCGATCATGCAGATGACGCGTCCTGCCCCGACGATGCGTGGCCCAGGCATCAAGCCCGATTCGATGGCCTGTTGCAGTGTGAAGATCGAATGATCCCGAGATCCAACGTCGCGGACCGTGGTAAATCCTGCATCGATCGTCGCCTTCGCATGCGTGGCCGACTTCAGCAATGTATAGGAAGGCTGCTCTGATTCGAGTGTGCCGACGACGTCCGGCTCTCCGCCCAAGCAAAGATGGACATGACAATCAATGAGTCCTGGGATAATCGAGAGGCCACGGCCGTCGATACGGACAGCCCCTTTGGGGATTCTGATCTCGTTGCTTGAGCCGACTGCCACGATCTTTGTGCCACGCACGAGGAGCGTCGCGTGGTCCTGAACAGCTCCCGTCCCATCGATGAGGCGCACGTGATGAATCGCAATCGTCACAATCTACCGCCTTACACTATAGGTATGCGCAGCCGCTTGCAGCGCGGCACCGGGAGTCGAAACCCATCCGCAACGCATACCGATCTCCTCTATTGCGTTCAACAGAGTCAGCACGTTGGCCTCCGTTGACGATTCTCCCATGAGTCCGATTCTCCAAACCTTTCCCTTGAGTGGGCCAAGGCCTCCCCCGATTTCGATACCGAACCTCTCCAGCAACTGGGATCGGACGGCTGCCTCACCAATATGTGCTGGAAGAGTGACGCAGATCAGCGTCGGAAGCCGCCGATCAGGCGGAGGCAACGGGTCGAGACCGAGCGCCATTAGTCCTGCGAGCAACGCACGGCTATTCAGTTGATGGCGAGCAAACCTGGCTGGAAGCCCTTCCTCCTCGATCAGGCGCAACGCCTCCCGCAGGGCATAGAGCATCGAAATCGGTGCCGTATGATGGTAGGCACGGTTGAGCTCCGTCCAGTACTCCGCGATGAGGGACAGGTCAAAATACCAGCTTTGACAGGGGGATCGGCGATTCTTGACGACAGAAAGTGCCCGCTCACTTAACGTCAAGGGTGCCAATCCAGGCGGGCAACTGAGACATTTTTGCGTGGCGCTGTAGCACACATCGATGCCCCATCGATCGACTTCCACAGGGATTCCACCAAGCGATGTGACCGCATCGGCGATCAGCAGCGCATTGTACTGACGACACAGGGCGCTGATCGGTTCGAGGGGTTGCCACGCCCCAGTCGAGGTTTCAGCGTGTACCAGCGCAACAGCCTTGACAGGACTCGACTGTTGGAGTGCCGCGGCAATCATATCCGGTTCGATCACCTGTCCCCAAGGAACTTCCAGTCGAATAGCCTTCCCTCCGCAGCGCTCGACGATCGTGGCGAGCCGAGTCCCGAAGACGCCGTTGACGCCCACGATGACAACGTCGCCTGGTTCAACAACGTTGACGACCGCGGCCTCCATGCCGGCTGATCCGGTCCCGGAGACGGCGATCGTAAATTGATTGGTCGTCGAAAATACGCGGCGCAAGAGCGCCTGAATGTCGTTCATCACCTTTAAGAAAACCGGGTCCAAATGTCCGACAAGCGGAGTGGCCAGGGCTTGGAGTACCCGAGGGTGCACAATGCTGGGACCAGGCCCCAGGAGCAGCCGTCGTGGGGCGAGAAAATTCTCCATCACAAATAGGCTCCTTAAATCGCGCGGTTAGTATAGCCAAGTATGATGGCTAAGGCTATGTGAGAAACACCTGCTGGAAGTGCTCCGTAGCTATTTTGAGGGGATTCGGAGCGGTAAAGGCCCATGGTATAGTCGGCGACTCATGAGCGAACAAGCCCTTTCAATCCGACAATTACCGGATCTTCCGCCACGTGACCAGCCGGTAGTTCCCGAGCAACCAATTGCCCCGTATAGCTCTCGATGGTCTCTGATTGTGAGCGGGCTATGCGCCGGCATCCTGGTTGCGGCGCTCGGCGCCATCTTGTGGTTTTCGGTGACTTCTCCAAAACTCCAGCGATTTGAGGAGCCGGATCGCGCGCTTGATCTGATGGTCAGCCGTATGTTGGAAGCACAAGACAGCCTTCGTCGAGCGCCACAATGGCAACAATGGCTGGCTGAATGGACGATGGGCACCAATGATGAAGCCAGGGGACAAGCCATCCAGTGGTACCGGGAACTGGTCGAGACGACCGATGATCCCCTCTCCAAGCTTCGCTTGGCAATTCTACTTGGGGAGTCCGGGCATGAAACGGCGGCACTCGCTGAAACTAAGGGGTGGCAAAGCCGTGGTACGTCTGCATGGCTATTCGGGCAACTGATAGAAGCTGCGTATGGGATCCAGCCACTTGATAGGACACAAGAAACAGCCTTGCAGGCCGCGCTGGCGGAGACATTGGCGAACGGATGGTTCTATAATCACCTTGCCGCAAGGTTGGCACGACGTGCTGGCAATCAGGATCTCCTGGCGACGGTTGAAGAGCAAAGTGTGGTCAGGGAGGATCGGGTGCAGCGATGGATTCGCCCATTGGTCGCGTTCGAATTGATTTGCCTGGTGATTGGGTCGATCATGCTTGTGGGTGTTGCCGGACGGCGGGGACAGCGGATGGACATCCTGCGCCTCCATGTACCCGGCGTTCCACCCCCTTGGTCCGGAGGAACTGCCGCTGCGGTCATCCTCCGCGGCGGTGCCTTAGGGGTCGTCACGACCGTAGGTATTCTGTCTACTTCATCATTTGCCCATGCGTTGCGCACATTGGCCATTCCCTTGGCCTACTTACCGCTGCTTGCCCTCGCGTACATGCAATTGATTAAGCCTGCCGGCCTGACTTTTTCCAAAGGCTTCGGTCTCGGGATTAAGCGAGAGAACCTTGGATGTCTGGCACGCAGCATCCTCGCGGTTGTCGCAGCCGGACTCTGGGGTGAATGGGTGATGGGACAGGGCGCCGAGTTCCTGAATTTGAATAACCACTGGACGGAATGGTTTGATCGGGAACTTGTGTGGGGAGCTCCGCCCGTCATGGCCGTGAGTGTACTCGAGTATGTCCTCTTCGCGCCGATCTTCGAAGAACTGGCGTTTCGTGGATTACTGTTCGCGATGTTTCGCCGCCGGTTCGAATTCTTTCCTGCCGCCCTGATCAGTGCCAGTCTTTTTGCTCTGGCCCACGGCTACAGTCTGATTGGATTTCTCAGCGTCTGTTGGAGCGGATTCCTCTGGGCCTGGATCTACGAGCGGACGGGGAGCCTGGTTCCCGGCATGGTCGCCCACGCGACGAACAACTTGCTCGTGTGCCTCACTGTGATGGCTTTGCTTCGTTGAGCGCGCATATCCGCTTGTTTGACACCCGCTTTCCTGTTGCGTTGACCTCCCGAGAGTCAGGGGATCGAATATTCCATCGTTGCTCGATCCTCTCGCCGATATCCGTCCAGGTCCTCGGATTCCCATCACTGACGTTGTAGATTCCGCCTGGGTCAGCGTGCATGAGTGCTGCGAGGCAGGACGAAGCCAGATCTTCAACGTGAATCAGATTGACATATTTCCGCGAGCGGTTCACTCGGCCTGTTCGGATCCACTCGACAGGATTGCGGCCCGGTCCATAGATTCCAGCCACTCTCAACACGACGGCTTTGTATGACGTTCGCAGCAGTTCCTCACCTTGTACGCGAGGTTTATTTAGGTCAACTGGGGCTGTTTCGTCGATCCAAGGTGGAGGATACTCAGTCGAAGCGCAGCCGTCGTAGGCGGAGGTACTGCCGAGTACCACCAGGCGGGTGGCTCTTAGGGATGCAGCGTCAGCGAACCGTTGAACTAACTCGATCGGTACCGCGGGAAAGCACCACAAGACATCGGCTGATGTTGGAATCGCCTGCCATGTCTCAGGCTGTGCCAGGTCGAATCGTATCCGTTGGTCAAATTTCAGATCCGTGAGGCGCCGATCCGGATTCCGACTGGTGGCGAAGACTTGAGAGTAGCGGTGCTGGGCGAGCGGCAGGAGAAATTTGGCAGTGTAACCAGATCCGAGAATGACGAGTGAGTGATGCAAGATCGATCATACTCCCTGCTGGGTGGCAGTGC
>JARFPM010000119.1 GCA_030444405.1 Nitrospira sp. | reverse complement strand
CGATCTGGATGGCAATGTGCGCGGATGCGCCGAAACCATAGAGTCCGAGGCGCTGGCCTGGCTTGATACCGCTGAGCCGCAAGGCTCGATAGCCTATAATTCCGGCACATAACAGTGGAGCGGCTTCTTCGTCGGAAAAGATCGGTGGGATAGGATAAGCAAATCGTGCCGACACGGCAGCATATTCCGCATACCCCCCGTCGACCTGATAGCCGGTGAACTTCGCTTGTAGGCAGAGATTTTCTCGCCCGCTTGTGCAGAATTCGCACCGTCCGCATGTGCCTTGAAGCCAAGCAATCCCGACTCGGTCCCCTTCCTTGACGTCGGAGACCCCAGAGCCGATCTGCACGACGGTGCCGACTGCCTGATGGCCTGGAATCAGTGGGGATGGAATATCGGGAAGTTCCCCTTCCACCACATGGAGATCCGTGCGACAGACGCCGCAGACATGAATCTTGACGAGGACCTGGCCAGCCTTTGGGATGGGTATCGGTTGATCGTGAAGTAACAAAGGACCAGTGGAAACGTCATTGGTATGGTCGAGAACCATCGCTTTCATGATCACTCAAATTCGAGTCGCGGGTTTTCGTAACCTTTCACGGCTTTTTCGCTTTGATGCATTCGATGTCCAAATGGATCTGGACTTGGTCTCCAACGACAAGCCCGCCATTATCCAGCGTCTTGTTCCAAATCATGCCGAAGTCCTTACGATTCAATGTTCCGTCGGCGGTGAATCCGGCTCTGGTGTTGCCCCAGGGATCTTTGGTGACGCCGTTGAACGTCCCGATGAGCGTGACCTCTTTGATCACACCGCGCAGAGTGAGGTTGCCGACAACCTGATAGGCATCTCCCTGTTTCTGATAGTTCTTCATCTCGTAGGTTATCGTCGGAAACTGTTTGACGTCTAAGAAGTCGGCATTGCGCAGATGCGCGTCGCGTTTTTCGTGGTTCGTGTTGACCGACTCGGCATTGATCGTTGCTTCGATTGTCTTGAAGGTCTTCGCGTCCGCATCCATTTCGACCAATCCACGATAGTCCAGGAAACGCCCCGACGTTTTGGATATCACCATGTGTTCTTCCTGCCGGCCTGTGAGAACAGGTGCTTACCCTCTTGGGTGATTCACAGTTTGTCACGGCATCCTACCCATCGCTGGGAACCCCGTGCAACCCGTTTCTTTCACCGAAATATGGGCGTCAACTGATTGAGTTGGTATAGAATAGGTTTCATGCAAGCACTCGTCAAAACTGTTGCAGGACCGGGTCTAACCCTCACCGATTCGGCGGACCCAACCCCGGGGCCACACGACGCGGTGGTCAAGGTGGCCGCGACCTCGTTATGTGGAACCGACGCCCATATCTACCGTTGGGATGAATGGGCACAACGGCGGATTCATCCGCCACGTATTATCGGCCATGAATTGTGCGGCCACGTGGTGGAGGTTGGTCGTGAGGTGTCTCTGGTCAAGGTCGGTGACTATGTCGCTGCCGAATCACACCTGACCTGTGGAGCCTGCTTTCAGTGTCGCACCGGACAGGCGCATGTGTGCAAAAATTACAAGATTCTTGGGATCGATCGGGACGGGTCTTACGCGCAGTATGTCGCACTGCCTGAAGGTGTCTTATGGCACACGGCTCCGGAAATTCCTCCGGAGTTGGCTTGTGTGCAGGAGCCGCTTGGTAATGCCGTTGATGCCGCCCTCGCTGAAGATCTCACCGGCCATACCGTGTTGATCACGGGGTGTGGCCCGACCGGTTTATTCGCCGCTGCTGTAGCACGAACGGCCGGTGCTGCGACCATTATCGCGTCCGATGTCAGTGACTATCGGCTTGGTTTGGCGAAAGAGATTGGAGCGGATCATGTCCTCAACGCGAGAACCGAATCACCGGAGCAAGTGGCGGCGGCCATCCTCGAGGTGACCGCCGGCGAAGGGGTCGATGCGGCACTGGAGATGTCGGGAGATCCCACGGCCATGCATCAAGCCTTTCGCGCGGTGAAGAACGGCGGACGAGTCACCTTGTTCGGTATCCCGACCGGTCCCGTGTGCTTTGATCTGCCGAACGAAGTTATTTTTAAGGGCATCCGTGTCTATGGGATCACCGGGCGGCGCTTGTTTGGAACCTGGTATCGGTTGGCCGGTCTCTTCAAAGCGGGTCTCGATATTCGGCCGGTCGTCACGCATTTGTTTCCACTGAAGGATTTTGCGACCGGGTTTGGATTGATCCAGTCGGGCCAGTGCGGCAAAGTAGTCCTGCTGCCGTAAAACACCGGTTGATTTGTTGATCTGATGATCTGTTAAAGTTTCAGAAAATTCATCAGATCGACAGATCAACAAACTCCAAAAGATGGCTTATTCGTCCTTCAAAAAAGTCCTTCAGTCCCAACTCGCCGACATCCGAGCCAAAGGCCTCTACAAATCCGAGCGGCGCATTCTAGGTCCGCAAGGGTCGGACATCCTGGTGGCTCAAGGCTTGGTTCTGAACCTCTGTGCAAACAACTATCTGGGGCTTGCGAATCACCAGGCCATCGTGCAGGCGGCTCAAAAAGGGTTGGAAACACATGGCTATGGCATGGCCTCCGTGCGGTTCATCTGTGGTACGCAGGATCTACATAAACAGCTGGAAGAGGCCGTCAGCGAGTTTCTCGATACCGATGACACCATCCTCTACAGTTCCTGCTTCGATGCGAACGGGGGACTGTTCGAAGTGTTGTTGGATGAGCGTGATGCCGTCATCAGTGATGCCTTGAACCATGCCAGCCTGATCGACGGCATCAGACTCTGTAAAGCCAAACGATTCCGATACGCCCATTCCGACATGGTAGACCTCGAAGTGCAGCTTCAGGAATCCAGTGGGTGCCGCCTGCGTCTGATTGCGACCGATGGGGTGTTCTCGATGGATGGCGATTTGGCCAAACTGGATCGGATCATAGAGTTGGCGGAACGGTACGACGCGGCGGTAGTGGTTGATGACAGCCACGCGACAGGGGTTCTGGGTCCTAAGGGGAGGGGGACGCCGGCTCATTTCGGGGTAGCCGATCGAATCGAGATTGTGACGAGCACCTTAGGGAAAACGCTTGGTGGGGCGACCGGTGGGTTTACATCCGGCAAGTCCGAGGTGATCGAGCTGCTGCGTCAACGATCGCGTCCCTACCTGTTCTCCAACTCGCTTCCTCCCCCCATTGCGGCCGGTGCGTTGTGTGCCCTCGACTTGGTGCAACAGGGCGACCAGCTCAGAGAGCAACTTCGGGCCAATGCCGCCTTCTTCCGGGCCGAGCTGACCAGGCTTGGCTTCCGGCTTATTCCGGGCGAGCATCCCATCATTCCCGTGATGTTGGGCGACGCCGCCCTTGCGACCTCCATGGCGGAGGCGTTACTGAAAGAAGGAGTCTACGTCGTCGGATTCAGCTACCCGGTGGTGCCTCAAGGACAGGCAAGGATCCGGACTCAAATGTCGGCAGCCCATACCACAGCTCAGCTGCAACAAGCCGTGGCGGCTTTTGCCAAGGTGGGTCGGGTTCTCGGTGTGATCCCATAATAATATTGACCTCAAGAGTACCCCTCCAGAATTGACATTTCGCAGCCAGCTCAGTATCCTCTGACACTTTATTGCGTGAAGGAGTAGGGGTATGAAAGTCATTCTTCAAGAAACCCTGGAAGGGGTAGGGCATCTCGGCGATCTTATCAATGTCGCCGATGGGTTTGCGAGAAACTATCTATTACCGAGGCGCAAGGCCGTCGAAGCCGACAGCCGGAGCATCAAGGCCTTTGAACATGCCAAGCGAGTGGCGGCCGAGAAGGCCAAGAAGGAAAAGCATGAGATTGAAACCTACGCCAAGAAGGTGTCGGCGGTCGCGCTGACGATCGAAGCGCAGGTCGGGAAAGACGATAAGATGTTTGGTTCCGTCACCGCCAAAGACATTGCGGAAGGATTGGCCGCGCAAGGCGTCACGGTGGATCGGCGAAAGATTCAGCTGGCGCAACCGATCAAGGAACTTGGCACTGTGGCTGTGCCCATCAAGATGCCTCGGGATGTGGTGGCAACGGTGAAGGTCCATGTGGTGAAGAAGCAAGAGCCGGAAGAGCCTTCAGCGTAGGAATGTGAATATGGAGAAAATGGTCGGCGACGCAATCGGTTCATGGGATGCACTGAGGGCCGCAGATCCAGAGGTCTGCGCCGCGATTGAGGCAGAGGAAATCCGGCAGCGTGAGAAATTGCTGTTGATTGCGTCGGAAAATTTTGCCAGCCCCGCAGTCTTGGCGGCACAGGGCTCTTTGCTGACCAACAAGTATGCGGAAGGCTATCCCGGTAGACGATACTACGGCGGATGTCAGTATGCCGACGCCGTCGAAGACTTGGCGATTCAGCGGTGCAAAGAGATCTTTGGCGCTGAACATGTGAATGTGCAGCCGCACTCAGGTTCACAAGCGAATATGGCGGCCTATCTGTCGGTCCTCAAGGCAGGGGACACCATTCTCGGAATGGACCTGGCCCAAGGTGGTCACCTCACGCATGGGAGCAAGGTCAATTTCTCCGGTATCCTCTTCCGCGTCTTCTCCTATGGCGTCGATCGCCAGACCGAGACCATCGACTACGATGCCGTCCAGAAGGTCGCGGAGGAATGCCGTCCGCGGATGATCGTGGTCGGTGCCAGTGCCTATGCCCGTGTGCTGGATTTTCCTCGTTTCCAACAGATCGCCAAATCGGTCGGGGCCTATCTGTTAATCGATATTGCTCATATTGCCGGCCTCATCGCTGCGGGGCTTCATCCGAATCCCGTTCCCTACGCCGACTTTGTCACGACGACGACTCATAAGACGCTCCGCGGTCCGCGTGGAGGCGTCACGATGTGTAAAGCCGAGCATGCGAAGGCCGTCGACAAATTGGTATTTCCGGGACTACAGGGCGGACCTTTGATGCATGTGATCGCGGCCAAGGCGGTTGCCTTCAAAGAGGCCTTGTCGCCGGGATTTAAGCGTTATCAGCAGCAAGTTCTGACCAATGCGAAGGCCTTGGCACAAGGATTCGTCGACCGCGGCTATAAGATTGTCTCAGGGGGAACCGATACGCACCTGATGCTTCTGAACCTCACGAACAAGGGGATCACTGGAAAAGAGGCGGATGCCGCGCTGGACACGGCCGGTATTATCGTCAATAAAAACGCCGTCCCTTACGATGAAAAGCCGCCGGCGGTGGCCAGCGGGATTCGCCTGGGGTCGCCCATCGTCTCCACACGTGGGATGAGAGAACCAGAGATGAAGCAGATCGTCGAGTTAGTCGATCGTGTCCTCCGGCACCGACAAGAGCCGGCGGTGTTGGAAGAGGTTCGCGGACAAGCCAAAGCCTTGTGCGCCGGGTTTCCCATCTTTCATCCCTACTAGTCAGCATGTATCGAGAGGGCAGGGTCGCCGCCGGTGAAATGTCCCTTCTGCGATGAACTTGAAGACAAGGTCGTCGATTCTCGCATGGCCAAGGAAGGCGAGGTCATTCGTCGCCGCCGAGAATGCCTTGGTTGTAAACGCCGCTATACCACCTACGAGCGAGTCGAGGAAATTCTTCCTGTTGTCGTGAAGAAGGACGGTCGCCGCGAATCGTTCGACCGCAATAAGATTCTCGTGGGCCTCAAAAAAGCCTGTGAGAAGCGGCCGATCAGTATCGGCACGATCGAAGCCGTCACCGATCGGATAGAAAAACATATTCAGGAGATGGGCGAGACGGAGATTGAAAGTCGGGTCGTGGGTGAAGAAGTTATGAAGGAGTTGCATCAGCTGGACCAGGTCGCCTATGTCCGGTTTGCATCCGTGTACCGGGAATTTAAGGACATCGACCAATTTATGGATGAGTTGAAAACGCTCGCTCAGCAACGTCGCGAACGTTAAGACGCACTCCTGCCCCCATCAGTTTTCTGGCCTCGTTCATCCCATCCGATTCGGCGTTCGCCCGTGGTTGACCCCGACGACTGTGTGTAGGAGGTGCAGAGCCGATGAATAAGCCGCTCCCTCAGCAGCGCGCTCGGCGGAACGTGCCGACCTCCGGAGCGACGAACGTCGCGATTATCGGGGCCGGTCGTGGGGGCACGGCGCTCATGGAGATTTTTGCGAATGATCCACTGGTGCAGATCGTCGGTGTTGCCGAACTTGATCCGCAAGCGCCGGGATTGAACTTGGCCAAACAGCTCAACATCCCGACTACGTGCGACTATCGGCAGCTGTTGGCGATGGAACGTGTCGACCTGATCATCGATGTGTCGGGTAATGGGGAAGTCTGGCAGTTCCTCCAGGATTTTCATCGTATGGGTGTCACCATCATCGGCGGTGCCAGCGCGAAATTCATGTGGGAACTCATTGAAGCCCGCATTCGCGCAACGGCGGAGATCGAGAAGACACTGAACAAGTATCAATCCCTTTATCGATTGTATGTGAAAGAGACTGGAGCAGCAGTCACGGAAGAGCGGACCAGAATCGCCTGCGAAATCCACGACGGATTCGTGCAGAGCTTGGCGGGTGTGAACTTTAAGCTGGATCTCTGTCAGCAACTTATCCGGAAGAAGTCACGAGCCAGCTTAGCGACCATCAGAGAGACCAAAGCACAACTGAAGTTGGCCATACAGGAGGCCCGCCAGGTGATTTTCAACCTGCGTCCCCTGCATTACGATAAGATGGAATTGATTCCTGCCCTCACGAATTATTTCAAGTCGTACCAGACCCAGACCCACATCGCCACAAAGTTTACGGTCACGGGGGATGAGCAAATTCTCTTCCCACGGACGAAGATCTTTCTTTTTCGAATCATTCAAGAAGCCTTGAGCAACGTGAAAAAGCATGCCAAAGCCGACCGCGTCTCAATCAAGTTGGACATCGATATGGATCTGTTGCGCGTGACTATTTCCGACAACGGAATCGGCTTCGATCTGGAAACCGTTCTGCGCGACCCGGAGAAATGGGATCATTTCGGCATCAAGGGAATTCTGGAACGAGCGCGCTTGGTGGGCGGCGAGGGGCACGTCCAATCCAAACCGGGGAAAGGTACGAAAATCACCGTCGAGGTGCCGCTGGGTCACAAGGAGGAGAGAGGGAATGGAGAAAATTAAGGTTCTGATCGCCGACGACCATCGAGTGGTTCGGGAAGGCTTGGCCGCCATTCTCAAGACGAAGGAAGACATTCACGTCATCGGCGAAGCTCAAGATGGGATCGAAGCCGTGGAGAAAGCCCGCGCACTACTCCCGGACGTGATTCTCATGGATGTGAGCATGCCGCGGATGGGCGGTGTCGAGGCGACAAGACAAATCAAGCGAGAGTTTCCACACATCGGCATCGTGGCCTTGACCATGTACGAGGAACAACAATACATCTTCGATCTTGTCCGCGCGGGAGCGACAGGGTATCTCTTGAAAGACTCTGAATCGTCTCAGATCGTAGCGGCTAT
>JARFPM010000046.1 GCA_030444405.1 Nitrospira sp. | reverse complement strand
ACGAGATTCCGCGCCGCCTCGGCCACAGCCAGCCGGGCCCCTTCATAGGGATTCAACAGGCAATAGCGGCTGTTGCAATCCACCGTCATCGCCACAGCCTTCTTCGTACCTTTGATCCGCACGACCGCCGCATCGGACCCTGGGCTTACCATGGTGTTCGTCCGCACCATGTGATCGTACTGTTCGTACACCCACCGCTTGCTGGCGATCGTCGGCGACTCCATCAAGCCCAGCAATGCCTCATTCGCATCTTTCACATCGGGAATGGCGTCGTAGTTCAGGTTCGTCAGCATATCTTGATAGGCAGGCGGCTGATAAGGCCGTTCATAGCGCGGGCCGTCGTCAGCCAATGCCTTCGCCGGTATCTCCGCGACAACCTTCCCCTGATCCAGGACGCGCAAGATTCGATCAGCGGTCACTTTCCCGACCACGGCGACGTCCAGATCCCACTTCCGACAAATCTCTATGCATTCGTCTTCCTTGCCGGCTTTGGCCACCATCAACATACGCTCTTGGGATTCAGACAGCATGATCTCATAAGGCGTCATACCGGGCTCGCGCCGTGGTACCACCGTGAGGTCCAACTCGATCCCGTTGCCGGCGCGTGAGGCCATTTCGCAGGAAGAACTCGTCAGCCCTGCAGCGCCCATGTCTTGAATTCCTACGAGTAGATCGCGTTCCATCAGTTCGAGACAGGCTTCCAAGAGCAATTTTTCCGTAAAGGGATCACCAACTTGGACAGTTGGCCGCTTCTGCTCCGATTGATCGTCGAACGAATCGGACGCCATCGTTGCCCCATGAATTCCATCACGGCCTGTTTTTGAACCGAAATAGATCACAGGATTGCCGACTCCTGCTGCAGTACCACGGAAGATTTTATCCTTGTGAGCTAGGCCGAGGCAGAATACATTGACCAAGGGATTGAGCGAATAGATATCGTTGAAGACGATCTCGCCTCCCACAGTCGGAACTCCCATGCAATTGCCGTAACCTGCAATGCCGGAGACGACTCCCTTCATGAGATGGCGATTTTTCGGTGAGTGCAATTCTCCAAACCGCAGCGAATCGAGCAGCGCAATCGGCCTCGCCCCCATCGTAAAGATGTCGCGTAAAATCCCACCGACCCCTGTGGCGGCACCCTGATATGGTTCGATAAACGAGGGATGGTTGTGCGATTCCATCTTGAAGACCACGCACAGCCCATCGCCGATATCGACTGCCCCCGCGTTTTCGCCCGGCCCTTGCACGACACGAGGCCCAGTCGTTGGCAATTTCTTCAAGTGTACACGCGAGCTCTTGTATGAGCAGTGCTCGGACCACATCACCGAGAACATGCCGAGCTCTGTCAGGTTGGGCTCACGTCCCAGGATGTCGATAATTTTTTGGTATTCATCGCCCGTGAGGTTGTGCTGAGCGATGAGGTCTTGGGTGATGAGCGGCATGCCGGCCTATATCACGACCTAGCGGTCACAGCGACAATGGCTTCCACGGAGTGTTCCGACCTGCCGAGGGCGCAGCTTAATGAATATGCATACCACAGCTTGAGCGCTGCACAACGTGACTGGCGAGGCACTGGATTCGCGCCTCGCCAGTCCGTCGGTCCGAGGACTAAGATCCCGAGCTTTTTCTACCGTACTTCTACTTTAACGGATGATTCAGCGGCTAATGTTTCATGATCCTTGTTCGCCGCCACGACCTTAATCTCATGGGTCCCGGGCGACATCCCCTTGACAGTCCCCTTCCACCCCTTTTGATATTCCCCATCTACGAAGCAGTGAGCATGCGTCGCCTGGCTCCCCTTCGTGAGTTCATAGACCACTTCGACGTCACTTGCCACCTTCGCTCCCTGTGCCGGGCTCTTGATCGTGATTTTGCTCCCGTCATCTGTCGCAGCAAAAACATTCACACCAAAACCCAAGGTCAACAGACCAACTGCCGCCAACACTGCTCCTACACGTCTCATCGCGACCCTCCTCCTTTATTTAGGAAAGAAATGTAAGACTGATGCGCACGAACCGACGCAATACTTTACCGCGACCACTTCCCATCTTCAATCCTCTGGAGAGCCATTCCGGCTAATTCGTCGTTGGAGCGCTTACCGCACTCCTGCCAACTTCTTTCCCCCACAAGACACGATCATCGATTGGAAGATCGCTCGTCCGTCTTCATTGCCCAGCATCGCCTCGGCACATCGCTCTGGATGCGGCATCATACCCAACACATTGCCTTCGGCGTTGCGGATGCCCGCAATGTTGTCGAGCGAGCCGTTTGGACAAGCCTCCGGCGTCACCTGCCCATCCGCCGTGCAATAACGAAAGACCACTTGGGCGTTCGCCTGAAGGCCAGCCAACGTCACTGGATCGGTGTAGTAGTTGCCGTCCGCATGAGCGATCGGGATTTTGAGCACCTGTCCGGGCCTACAGACATTTGTAAACGGCGTCGCAGCATTCTCCACTTTCACGTAGGTCTCGCGGCAGATGAAGTGCAGCGACTTATTTCGCAACATGGCGCCGGGCAACAAACCCGCTTCCAGTAGAATTTGGAATCCATTACAAATCCCGAGCACCAATCCTCCATCGACGGCAAACAGCTTGACGGCTTGCACGACCGGAGAAAACCGCGCAATCGCCCCGGTGCGGAGATAATCGCCGTACGAAAACCCGCCCGGCAGGATGACCGCGTCCAAACCTGCCAAGGATGTCTCCTTATGCCAAACCATTGTCACGTCTTGTCCAAGCACGTCACGAAAAACGTACCGACAATCGTGATCGCAATTACTGCCAGGGAAAACCACCACTCCAATATTCATCAGCCCAACCCCATTACTAGATGGCGAGGCAATAGGACTTGGTTGTACTGCGCGCATACAACGAGCACCAAACAGAACTTGTTCGCCCCGGAGCCAATCGCCATTGCTCTTGGCGACGGGATAAAACCCTTTCCTGCCTGCGCGTTGCGCGAGCACGAAACCAAGTCCTGTCACCTCGCCCTGTTCACCCCAATTCGTACCGATATTCCTCAATTATGGTATTCGCCAGGAGCTTCTCACACATCGACTTCACCTCCACCTCGGCCTTCGCCTTATCTGTCTCCTGAAGATCCAACTCCATGTACTTTCCAACACGCACATTCTCGGCATTCTTAAACCCCAATGAGTCCAGCGCATGCTCAATAGCTTTGCCCTGTGGATCCAAAATACCTTGCTTCAGCGTCACATGAATTTTAGCTTTCACAACTTGCTCTCCCGCTTTTCTTCAGCCTCGTTCAGCCGATCTACATATTTCTTGATCCAGATGATCACTGCGACGGTGAGCCCACCGCAAAACACCAAGGCGACGAACGCCCAGCGCCAGGGCGACTCATTCAACCGATAGGCCATCATCCCAACGATGGCCGCCCAGATCACCACTGATGCGATTAGGCCGTAATTCAAGTACGCCCGCAGCATCTCTCTTCCTTCCCCTCTTTCCCTACCCTCTTGAAGGGGATCGCGGGGTTGTCCTCAACTGCGCGCTTTATCTCACCCGCCCACCCTGGCGCGCCGAGACGCACCCGTATTCCCAACGAGCATCACCCGCCTTGATCACAATCCCTTCAATCCCGCATCCGCATTGTGCGGGCAATGAGGACGATCCCGCCGTCCCCTTCTCACCCACACACTCTCCTCAACACCTCCTGATACGCCTCCTCGATCTTCCCCATATCCTTTCTAAACCGATCCTTATCCATCGACTCACCGGTCGTCATATCCCAAAAACGGCAGGTATCCGGAGAAATTTCGTCCGCCAGGATCAGTTTATTGTGAAATACCCCGAACTCGAGCTTGAAATCGACGAGCTGCATTTTCCGCTCGGCAAAGAAGGGTTTGAGGACCTTGTTAACCACGTGCCCGAGGTCTCGCAACTCACGCAAAACGCCTGGTGTCGCCACATTCATCAACCGTAGGTGATCGTCATTGACCAGTGGATCTCCCAGCGCGTCGTTCTTATAGTAGAACTCAACAACCGCCGGATCGATTCGGTTCCCTTCTTTCAGTCCGAGCCGCTTAGCCAAACTACCAGCCACTACGTTCCGGACCACGACCTCGACGGGTACGATTCTGACTCTCTTCGTGAGCATTTCCCGGTCATTTAGTCGCTCCACAAAGTGTGTCCGTATCCCGTTTTGCTCCAAGAGCCGAAAAAGTCGCTCGGAGACCTTGTTGTTAATGATTCCTTTTTCGACGATGGTGCCGCGCTTCTGTGCGTTGAAGGCGGTCGCATCGTCCTTGAAATACTGCACAACTTGGTCTGGATTTCCCGCCGAAAAGATCTTCTTCGCCTTGCCTTCGTAGAGAAGCTCGCCCGTCGTCATGATCGGACCTCAGTGGTTCAGCCTACTGCGCCAACAGTTCTACAACCTCGTCCAACGATTTCATCGTACCGAGTATGGTCGGATGTCCGAATCGCCGCACATAGTGGAATTCCTGCACTTTCTCCAGCGACAGCACCAAGCTGTGAAAGTCCTCCAACTTGGAGGTTTCAAAATAGGTTATGAAGTCCAGATCGTCCAGTCCGCTAGAGTGATAGAGTTTCCGTTTGACCGTCTTTAAGTAGGGCAGCGTGGCGGCGGTATGTTCCTGCATCATTGCGGCCCGTTTCTCCTGATCCATCCCCCACCATTCGGCCGATTTCCGGATCGGAATCACGATGGCATAGGGTTTCTGGCCGGGCTCACTGATGGTCTTTAAGTCAGCCTTCATCTGATCTGAGAATCCAGGGACATAATTCGGCTTCTTGGTGAGCCCGTGCAAGATCCCGACCGTCTTGAGGTGTTTCCCGAATTGGCTGCTCTTCAGATCCAGGAGAAACTCCTGCGTCTCGCGCAATTCCGCCGCATGAATCCGGAACAAGATGTCTGCTTGATCGGAAAGGCCTCGAAGGAGGTACAGATCGATGGCCACATGCTCTCGATGCTGTTCCACCACGCCTTTGAGCGATGTCAGACGGACGATCCGCGTCGCGGGGTCCTGCTTAGCCCACTCGTCATTGAGCGCAAACGCCGCAAAGGTGCCGTAGACTCCTGGATCGTTAAGAAGTTTCTCTCGATCTGCCCCGGCATGGGCAGGAGCTAGCCAGAGACCGACCATCACCGAGGAAAGCACGAGTGCCACAACGTGTAATCGTGTCATGATCTACCTCTCTTTCGGCTTGTGCCGGTCACTTGTTGCCTGTTGCGATCGAACACCCGCCGATAGATCTGGTCGAGGTGGCGCAGATAGTATTCGGGGTTGAAGCAGGCTGCAATCTCACTTTTCTTCAGATGCTGTGAGATAAAAGGGTCTTTACCGGCTAATTCTTGTAGTGCGCCTCCTCCCCTCCAGGAGACCATGGCATTGCGTTGAACCGCCTCGTATGACTCTTTTCGCTGCGCCCCCTTCTCAACCAAGGCCAACAGCAGCCGCTGCGAGTAAATGAGCCCACCCGTCAGTTCGAGGTTCTGCCTCATCCGATCCGGATAGACGACCAAGTGCTTGATCAGATCAGTGACTTTGGCAAGCATGTAGTCGATCAAGATTGTACTGTCCGGCATGATCACCCGCTCGACCGACGAATGGCTGATATCGCGTTCATGCCACAGCGCCACATTCTCCATCGCGGCCAAACTGTTGGCCCGTACGAGCCGCGCCAAACCACAGAGATTCTCCGAGACAATCGGATTGCGTTTGTGGGGCATCGCCGATGATCCCTTTTGACCTTCGGAGAAAAATTCTTCGGCTTCGAGCACTTCCGTGCGCTGAAGGTGGCGGATCTCGGTCGCAAATTTCTCGATGCTTGCCGCAAACAACGCAAGGGCGGTCGCATAAGAAGCGTGGCGGTCTCGTTGGACCACCTGGTTGGAGACTGGATCTGCCTTCAAGCCGAGCTTGGCACACACATACTCTTCAACATCGGGTCCCTGATGGGCGAAGGTCCCCATGGCGCCGGACAGTTTGCCGACCGCAATCTCACTCCGTACCTGCCGCAGTCGTTCCCGATGGCGACGGACCTCTTCATACCAGAGCGCCATCTTGAGTCCGAAAGAGATCGGCTCCCCGTGAATACCGTGTGACCGTCCCACCATCACAAGGTTCTTGTAGCGGAACGCTTGCTGCTTCAGCACGACGAGGAGCTCATCAACTCCCCCCAAGATCAGATCGAGAGCCTCGGTCATTTGCACGGCGAGTGAGGTATCGACGATGTCCGAGGACGTGAGTCCCATGTGGAGAAACCGATGGTCCGGTCCTACTCTGTCCATGAGCGATTCGAGAAAGGCGATCACATCATGCTTGGTGACCTTTTCGATTTCGGCGATCCGTTCGACGTCGATCTTGGCCTTCTTCCTGATTTTTGCCGCCGTCCCACGCGGCGCCTGTTTGGCCCGCTCAAACGCCGCACAGGCCTGCAGTTCAACCTCCAGCCAGATCTCATACTTATGCTTCAGATCCCAGATAGCCTTCATCTGGGGACGTGTATACCGTTCAATCACTGTCCGCTCTCCTCCAGATCCCTCGATCCGGGTCCGCCCGCTTTGCTGCCAGCCTCGACTCGGTCGCCAAGGCCTTGTCCAGAACCGCGTTCACGAACTTTGAGGCATCATCATCGCCGAAACTCTTCGCAAGTTCGATGGCTTCGTCCATCGTGACTTTCGCAGGCACCTCATCCAACCACAGCAATTCGTACAGTCCTGCACGCAAGATGTTGCGGTCGACGATCGGCATGCGGCTCACTGTCCAATTCGTCGCATACTTACCGATGGTGGCATCCAGCTCCTTTTTGTGCTCCAAGACACCCTGCACCAATTGCTCCGCGAAGGCTTTTGACTCATCGGACGCCGAGTATTCACGCCAAAACTCGTCGAGACGCACGTCGGCCTTCCCGTGAATGTCATGCTGAAACAGGATCTGCAAGGCCCGCTCGCGCGCCTGATGACGAGCTCCCATACGCTAGTCCGCAGGCCGCCTCGCGGCCGGCCGGGGGCCAGCCGATGGCCCCGCATCCGATTTTTGTCTCATCCTGTTCACTTGTCTCATCACCATCACCATCTCGATCGCGGACTTCGCGGCCTCGCCGCCACGGTTGAATTTCTTCGTGTCCGCACGCACCACTGCCTGCGCAACCGTCTCAGTGGTCAACACACCGAAGATGATCGGAACATCGGTGTCTAAAGCCGCTTGACCAATGCCCCGACTGACTTCGGCGCTGATGTACTCGAAATGCGGCGTATCTCCTCGAATGACCGCTCCTAGGCAAATCACCGCATCAACTCGACCAGACTTGGCCATGGCGCGTGCAACAAGTGGAATTTCGAAAGCCCCTGGTACCCGCACGACATTCATGTTCTCTTCACGAACACCACGGGCAGTCAGCGTATCGACACAGGCATTCAGCAATTTGCTCGTCACCTGTTCATTGAACTTCGCAGCGACAATGCCGATTCGAAATTGCTCCGCGGAGCGTCCCATTCTTCTATGCTTCATCTTTCATTAACCGTCTTTATCCCAAGGATGGGACTTGAGCTGAAGGAGCCTGTCAAACTTTCTTGAGGAGGTGCCCCAGCTTCGCTTTCTTCGTCCGAAGATATCGGACATTCGCTGCGCGGGGAGGGACCTCGATTGGAACCCGTTCGACGACCCTCAGGCCGTATCCTTCGATCCCAACGATCTTCCGCGGATTATTCGTAATCAACTTGATCTGGTGCAGACCGAGATTCGCCAAAATTTGCGCGCCCACTCCGTAGTCGCGAAGATCCGCCTTGAATCCGAGTTGCAGATTGGCTTCAACCGTATCACTCCCTTGATCCTGCAGCCCATAGGCCTTGATCTTGTTCAGCAACCCGATTCCTCTGCCTTCCTGATTCAGGTACAGGAGAACGCCTCGACCCTCCTTCTGAATGATCTCCATCGCGGAGTGCAATTGATCACGGCAATCGCAACGCAACGATCCTAACGCGTCAGCTGTCAAACATCCGGAGTGTACACGAACGAGTGTCGGTGCCCCACTGTCGACAGGGCCCTTCACCAAGGCAATGTGCGTCACCCCGTCGATCTGGTTCTCAAAGGCCACTGCCTCAAACTCGCCAAACATCGTGGGCAATCGTGCGCTCGCCATCCGTTTGACAAAGGTTTCCCTTCGCATGCGGTATTCGATCAAGGCCTTCACGGTCACCATCTTCAGCTTATGGGTCTTGGCGAATTTCGTCAGCTCGGGTAGTCGGGCCATGGTGCCGTCTACGTTCATGATCTCGCAGATCACCCCGGCAGGACACAGCCCCGCCAACCTCGCTAAGTCGACAGATCCCTCGGTTTGTCCAGCGCGCCGAAGCACTCCACCAGTCTGTGCCTTGAGCGGAAAGATGTGACCGGGCCGAGCGAGATCACTGGGTCTAGATTTTGGGTCGATCGCCACATGAATCGTCGTGGCTCGATCGGCAGCCGAGATCCCCGTCGTAATGCCTTTTCGCGCATCGATCGAGACAGTGAAGGCGGTCCCGAACGTCGCGGTATTTTCGGAAGCCTGCTGCGGTAGCTGCAGTTCCTCCACCCGTTCAGGCGTCAAGGCGAGACAAATCAGGCCTCGGGCATGCGTGGCCATAAAATTAATCACTTGCGGAGTCACTTTCTCCGCAGCAATGACCAAGTCACCCTCATTCTCCCGATCCTCGTCGTCCACCAAGATGATGCACTTGCCTTTCTTGATGTCGCGAATCGCATTTTCGATGGCATCGAAAGGAGTGGCCATGTCTACGTCCTGCCGGTCACAATACGACAATTTACCATTAAACATCGAAGATTTAGCAACTAGGAGGGTGACACATAACCCTGTTTTCGTCCCGACTGTCAACCAAAAAATAGACCGAAATCCCACGGGTCCTGTCGAAAAGGGAGGCTTCCATGCCGAACATGCCGATCATAACAGATCCGAGAGCAGTGCCTGCTTTTCACCGTCTCCGCCTCTACATAATAAAATAGAGGAGCTCGCGCCGCTTTCTGCATTGTTGCGACCTAGGAGTCTGGTGTAGTCTGCCGCCTGTATGTCCATCCTCGACGAAACAGACATGCAGCAGGACGAGCCTGAAGAGGCGGAACCCTCTCAGACAGACCCGAACGAGTTTCCTGCCAGCGCCGAACTAAGTCCTGCTCCTGAGCATGAGACAGGCCCTCGACCCGACACGACTGCAGTGGTGCCAGTCACTGCCCTGCAGCAGTACCTTGTCGAAGTCCGCCGATACCCCTATCTGTCAAAGGAAGAGGAGCTTCAGCTGTTTCAAGAGTACCGTACACACGGCAGCCGCGAAGCGGCGGTGAAACTCATCATGGCCAACTTGCGTGTGTCGGTCTCGATTGCAGCCGAATACCTCCATACCGGCGCCGACCACATGGATCTGATTCAAGAGGGGAACGTCGGCCTGATGCAAGCCATCAAGAAATTCGACCCCTCGAAAAATGTGCGCTTCTACGCCTATGCCGCCTGGTGGTCGAGGGCCTACATTCTCCGGTACCTCTTGCACACCTTTCGACTCGTCAAAGTGGGAACGACTCAGGATCAACGAAAGCTGTTCTATAACCTCAAAAAGGAAAAGGCCAAGCTTGAGCGGGACGGCTTCGCACCTGACACCAAATTGCTCGCGGATCGCCTGAACGTGCGCGAGCGCGACGTGATCGAAATGGATCAGCGCCTTGGCAACTGGGAGCTCTCGCTCGACCAGCCGATCGGCGAAGACCAGGACAGCACGCTGCTTGACATCTTACCGTCTCACCAAGAACCGGCAGACGAACAGCTCGCCGATCATCAGCTGAAGACCCTCTTCAGGGCCAAGCTTGCCGAGTTCATCAAGACCCTGGAGGAACGAGACGAAGATATTCTCAGAAATCGCATTCTGTCCGACCAGCCCTTGACCTTGGATGATCTGGGCGACAAATACGGCATCACGAAGGAGCGGACCCGTCAACTGGAAGCCCGCATCATCAAACGCCTCCGTGACTACCTCAAAAAAGACATCAAAGATTTTGATCGCCTGCGGGCATGACATCCCTGTGATCCCGCCCCACCTGCGAAAAATACTCTTAGAATGCTGATTTCCCAATAGGTTAGGACATTATAGATCTCTGCAGCGGCGGGAATGACCGGGGGTGATAAAAATCCGTTGCCCTCCCTCTTGACTTAGGTGAACGAAGGCCTATCTCTACCTTCGAGTCGCAGGCTGCCTGGATCGTGCAAGTTCAGCCCAACTCTTTCAACCGTCAACACCTAACGAGTTCACTTTCATCAGGAGGAGGTTCTGCTATGGGTACAGCTGAGAAGGAAAAGAAGAATGTTGCCAAGGGATTCCAACCCTTGGGTGAGCGAGTGTTTGTGACCTATACCGAGGAATTAGAGCGGACGGCGGGTGGGATTTATGTGCCTGATTCCGCGAAAGAAAAACCGCAACGGGGAGTGGTCCAAGCGGTCGGCAAGAAAGTGGAGAACGTCAAGGTCGGTGATCAAGTCCTATTCGACAAGTATTCAGGCAGCAAGCTTCGGATTGAGGACGAAGAGTGCTTGATCCTCAAGGAAGAAGACATCCTGGGCATCTTTACGGCGTAGAGGCAAACACGGTCGTGACGTCATCAAGTCTCAAAGGGGACTTTATGGCTTTCAGACTTGAGTAACTTTTTGACTATAACCGGAGGAATGATATGGCAAAGCAACTAATGTACGGCGATGCGGCACGGGCAGCCATCCTGAAAGGGGTGAACCAGCTCGCGGACGCCGTGAAGGCAACACTCGGCCCGAAGGGCCGCAATGCGATCCTCGATAAGAAATTCGGCGCCCCGACCATCACCAAGGACGGTGTGACGGTCGCCAAGGAAGTCGAGCTGAAGAACCCCTATGAAAACATGGGTGCCCAGCTGGTGCGCGAAGTGGCGAGCAAGACCAGCGACATCGCCGGTGACGGCACCACCACCGCGACAGTGTTAGCCCAAGCTATTTTTCGGGAAGGCGCGAAGAACATCACCGCCGGCGCCAATCCGATGGAGATTAAGCGAGGCATCGACAAGGCCGTCGAAGCCATCACTGCCGAGCTCAAGAAACTCAGCAAGCCTTGTCAGAACAAGACCGAGATCTCGCAAGTCGGCACAATTTCGGCCAACAACGATAAGACCATCGGTGATCTGATCGCCGAAGCCATGGAAAAGGTCGGCAAGGACGGCGTCATCACCGTGGAAGAAGCCAAGTCGATGACCACCTCGCTGGACGTGGTCGAGGGCATGCAGTTCGATCGCGGCTACATCTCTCCGTATTTTGTCACCAATGCGGAGCGGATGGAATGTTCCGTGGAAGAACCGCTCATCCTGATCAACGAAAAGAAAATCAGCAGCATGAAGGACCTGCTGCCGCTGCTCGAGCAGGTCGCCAAGATGGGCAAGCCGCTCGTCATCCTCGCGGAAGAAGTTGAGGGTGAAGCACTGGCGACCCTCGTGGTCAACAAACTCCGCGGTACCTTGAATGTCGCGGCCGTCAAGGCCCCGGGCTTCGGCGATCGCCGCAAGGCTATGCTGGAGGATATCGCCATCCTCACAGGGGGCCAGGTGATTTCTGAAGACATCGGCATCAAGCTTGAGAACGTCAAGCTGACCGATCTCGGCCGCGCCAAACGCGTGACGATCGATAAGGACAATACGACGATCGTGGAAGGCTACGGCGATTCCAAGAAAATTGAAGGGCGCGTCAAGCAAATCAAGACCCAGATCGATGAAACCACCTCCGACTACGATCGCGAAAAGCTCCAAGAGCGGCTGGCGAAGATCGTGGGCGGCGTGGCCGTCATCAATGTGGGTGCCGCAACCGAGACCGAAATGAAGGAGAAGAAGGCCCGCGTCGAGGACGCCTTGCACGCGACGAAGGCGGCGGTGGAAGAAGGGATCGTCCCCGGCGGCGGCACAGCCTATCTCCGCTGCATCAAATCACTCGATGGGATCAAGGATGTCCCGGCAGAACAAAAAGTCGGACTCGACATTGTCCGACGTTCGCTCGAAGAGCCGCTCCGACAGATCGCCTCGAATGCCGGTGCGGAAGCATCGGTTGTCGTCGGCAAGGTTCGGGAAGACAAGAACGTCAACGGTGGCTACAATGCCGCGACGGACGAATATGTCGACATGATCAAGGCCGGCATCATCGACCCAACGAAGGTGTCGCGCTGCGCATTGCAGAACGCCGCCAGCGTCGCGGGCTTGATGCTCACGACCGAGGTCATGATCACCGAACTCCCCGAGGAGAAGAAAGAACCAGCTATGCCAGGTGGTGGACACAGCCACGGCATGGAGGGGATGTACTAACCCTTCGACAAGCTCAGGGCAGGCCGATAGCTTGCTCTCAGCGAAGGGCCCGGTGGTTTCCCACCGGGCCCTTCGTGTTTTGGCCCTTCGCACTGCTACTATTTCATCCCCATCGACTTGAGCGTCGCCATTAAAATCGGCGAGGTCATCGGCTCGATGAAGAATGACCGAAAGGTCCGATGAACCGTCTCCGTGTGGCGTTGATGGTCGGCCTGGAACAATTCGGCCGCCTTCATCCGGTCCTCTGCACCGTACCCCATCCGTACTGCACAGCGCTCCAACTCTTCTGAGCTTTCGGGAAGCGCATGGGTCTGGAGATCATGGACCATCTGCAACTTATGTTCGACATCCCGCAAAAATAGATAGGCGGCCGACAGTGCATCACGCTCTTCGATCGAAAGCAGTTTCTTCCGAGCCAACCGGTCCAGCGAGCCGAGTGTGCTTCGATCTAATAGCGCCGGCACCTTTCGTCCGACTAAAACTTGAATGGTCTGGACGAGAAACTCGATCTCTCGAATCCCACCGATGCCCAATTTTACATTGCGCTGCCGGTGTCCACGGTCTGCCATCTTAGCGTCGATCATGTCCTTCACGGCACGAACGTCCTGCACGATCGCCAGCACCTTGGCGCAATCCACTTTGCCCGCCGCTCCCAACACAAACGGCTTGACCATCTTGAGAAATGCCTGCCCCACTTCTTGGGATCCGGCAACTGGCGAAGCCTTCAAGAGAGCCAACCGTTCCCAAACCTGTCCGCGTGTCGCATAGTATTTCTGATACTCCTCCAGCGAGCGAGCCAACTGGCCAACAGAGCCCTCGGCCCGCAAACGCAGATCGACCCGAAAGACGTAGCCTTCCCTGGTGGGTTCGACCAACACCCTGGTTAATTCACGGGCGAGAATTTCAAAATATTCCTCATTGGAAATGCCGACGCCGGCTGGGATGGCGCCACGTCCACCTCTCGGCGCTCTGGTTTCTCCATCGTGGGATTCATAGAGGTAGATCAGATCCACATCGGAACTATAATTCAGTTCATGCCCACCGAGCTTGCCCATCCCAATCACAGCGAACTTCGTCTCGACCCATCGCCCCTGACGGTTCCGATGCATCGGCACGCCATACTGCTGTTTAAGGTCGACATCGACGACCTCATATGCCGCATGAATCAGCAGACAGGCCAAATCGGACAATGAGCCGGTCGTCTCCGGCGCTGTGGCGAGGCGAAGGAGATCCCGTACGCCGATCCGCAACATTTCTCGCCGCTGGAACCGGCGCAGCGCGTCCAGTTTTGATTCTTTGGATGTAAGATGCTCGATGCTCGTGCGAAGCGTGCGCTCCATGCCCTTCCGCGTCGGAGGTCGTGATAGGACATCCTCCTCAGCCAGCCAATACACCATCGTCGGGTCGCGAATGAGCGTAAAGGTCAGGGCATCGCTGTTGCCGAAAAGGACACAGAGGAGATCGAGCATGCGTGGCCACGTACGCAGGTAGTCGAGAAATGAGGTGCGGGATACGCTCGCTAACATGTGCTCCCAGTGGTTGAGCGCCTGATCCGGATCGGCCGTGCGGGATATCGCTTCCATCAACATCGGCAGAACATCGGCCAGCCGCCGGCGTTGGATCGGATCACCGGCCATGGCAGCGAGATTACGATCCGCTTGATCGAGATCACGCAGGCCATAGGCCGACAATATGGCTCGGACTTCCTCGGCATTCGGCTTGGCAGCGAGCAGAATGGGGGTCGGATCTGGTTTGGAAGCGCCGGTCTGAGCTGGAGGCTGGGGCCGCGAGACTACAGGCGATACACGTGAACGACTCATGGCGCGGCATTATACTGACAGGTTCCTCTACGCACAATGAACCCGTTCGGGTATACTGAAGCCTATGCCGATAGGCTCTCCTGACCACACACCGCTGCTCGACCGAGTTCGTCCGCTCTGTCCTGATGTTGCACCTGATGTGTTCCAAGACTTCTTCGCCCGGATGGATCAGGAGTACTTCCGGCGATTCGAGCCACCCGCGATTGCCGCGCACATCCAACTCACCGCGCGGCTGACTCCGGAACACCCCTGCGAAATAACTTTTGCTGAACAGTCAGACAAACGGTTTGATGTGACGATCGTGGCCTACGACTACTTCTCCGAATTCGCCACGATTTGCGGCCTGCTCTCGGCGTTCGGCCTCAACATTGAGGAAGGAAATATCTATACATTTGCCGAAAAGAGCGCCCCGCAGTCCGCCCGCACCAGTTGGACAGGATACGGACCGCGCGTCCGTCCAACAGGCAGTCCGGGCTTGAGCAGGAAAAAGATCGTCGACGTGTTCCATGTGCTGCCGGTACCAGGGGCGGAGTTGGGCTCGGAGCAACAGACTCAACTGGCACAAGCGCTCCACTCGGTGATCACCCTGCTCGACAAGGGACAATTTGCGGAGGCCCGCTTAGCGGTGAATCGGCGGTTGGTCGAACAGCTCGGCAAGCGACGCGGGTCCTTCAGTGGGCTGCTTAATCCGGTGCAGGTTACGTTCGACAACAGCCAATCCCCCACCGACACCGTCATGGACATCCGATCGGACGATACTCCGGCCTTTTTGTACGCCTTCGCCAACGCCCTCGCGATGCGCAACGTGTATATTTCCAAAGCGCAATTTGACGTCGAGGAGGGGAAGATTCACGATCGCTTTTATGTCCGCAACCGCCACGGCCAGAAGCTCACCGATGCGACAGATCAGCAGCAGTTGCGCCTCACGGCCGTCCTCATCAAGCAGTTCACCCATGCCCTCACCTGGGCTCCCGACCCGACCAAGGCGCTGGAGGCCTTTGATCAGTTCCTCGACCTGACGGTGCAACAGGCAAAAGGCAAGGCCCAGCAAGAAGCCTTGGCCTTTCTCAGCGATAAAAAGACCTTTCCTCTGCTCGCCCGTCTGCTCGGCGCCAGTGATTTTCTTTGGGAAGACTTCCTGCGTCGCCAATACAGCAACCTCCTGCCGCTCCTGCAAGACTACCGGGATGCGCCCCTCATGACGCCACGAGCGACGCTTCGCAAGGAACTCGATCGCCTGGTGAATCGGGCGAAAACCGACGAGGCCCGGAAGGCGGCGCTGAACACCTTCAAAGACCGTGAACTCTTCCGTATCGATATGAAGCACATTGTTGAGCCAGACACAGCGCTGCCTGATTTTTCAGCTGCGCTAACTCAACTGGCCGAAGTCATCCTCGATCGGAGTTTGAAAGATTGCCAAGCCAAACTGAATAAGGTGCATGGCCCACCACGCTTGGCCAATAAAAAACCCTGTCCCTTCACCGTTCTTGGATTGGGTAAGTTCGGCGGCAAGGAACTCGGCTACGCCTCCGATATTGAAGTGATGTTCGTCTATGGCGATGCGGGCCGCACCGGTGGCAAGCAGGCCATCGCGAACAGCGAATACTTTGAGCGGCTTGGAGCCGAACTCTTACAGTGGATCGAAGCCAAACAGGAAGGCATCTTTCATCTGGACGTACGCCTCCGTCCTCATGGGGGAAAGGGCTCACTGACAAATCCCTTTGACGAGATCACCAACTATTACAGTAACAATGGTCTGGCCGCACCATTCGAGCGCCAGTCGTTGATCAAACTGCGATATGTGGCCGGCGACGCAGCCTTGGGTAAACGCGTGGAAGCCCATCGGGACAGCTACGTCTACAGCGGCAAGCCCTGGAATATCCCCGAAGCACTCGATTTACGCCGCCAGCAGCTCAAGCAGCTGGTGGAGCGAGGCACGGTCAACTTGAAACATAGCCAGGGCGGTATCGTCGATATCGAATATGCGGTCCAGTACCTCCAGATCATGCATGGCCATCGGCTCCCTGTCCTGCGTACCTCCAACACCATGCAGGCGCTGGCTGCCCTGGTTGATTGCGGCATTGTCACGAGGCAAGACGGCGAGACTCTCCGCAAGGCCTATTTCTTCATCCGGATGCTCATCGACGGTCTCCGCATGGTCCGCGGCAATGCCAAAGACCGCGTCCTTCCCCCTGTCGATTCCGACGAATTCATCTTCCTCGCCCGCCGCGTGGGTTATACCACCGACGACTGGCAATCAGGGGCAAGACATCTGGAAACGGATGTACAGGAGCACATGGGAAAGGTGAAGGAGTTTTTTACAAGGACATTTGGGACGGTGTGACGGCAGGTAAGTATGGAGAACCGCTTACAGGACAGGCCAACAGTTTCCCTTGGCCCACATACGTCGCTGCTGGCCCAGCAAACGATCGGAGCGATGGATCACAGCTGTAGACGACTACCCGCGACACGCGCATTCCTTTAACAGTCCTAGCGCGAAGATTCAGCCTGGTGGTGCGCTCTCCCCGGCTCTGGATAGACGAACTTAACCGGCCTCAGAATACCCAGGCAATCTCAACGTAGCTGGGTATTATTCGGAGATTCGACCTGCGGCGCTCAGGGAACCCCATCTCGAGACTTTCGCGATTGAGATCGGTTTTCTGGGCGAACTGCGCGATAAGCTATTTTATGGCAAGAAGGGAGCGGCGGACACTTTCTATTACGTGCTTTTCTGATCTCACCCGTTGACACGCTGCCTCAGGAACAGTAGCCTATCCTCACAGGTGAGTCCGCGTCACACAGAGATGACAGAAAGGGGAGTCGAGCAATGAAATCTACATGGAGCATCCTGAGCCTTTGTTTTTTTGTGGCCGTCGTAGGCTGCGGCGGCGGGAAGCCCGAAACCAAGGAAACCAAAGAAGACCGTCTCACCGTTGGCAAGGTGCAGGGCGAGATCAAAGTCGGGATGCCTGCTTCCCAGGTTGCTGAACTCCTGGGGAGCCCCAATATCGTAACAACGGACGAGAAACGGCGCGAGGTCTGGATCTATGACAAGGTCTCGACCGATCGCGTGGATACGGCCAGTTCATCCTATGCGAGCATCATCGTTCTCGGCACCAGCTCGAGCGAGAGTTCGCGCTCGCAACGCCAACGCACGCTCACCATCATCATCAAGTACGACGAAGAAAAGAAGGTCCGGGACTTTGCTTACAACTATACGCAGTTCTAGCACGATTTACGGATCTGGAATCCGGCGAACACTTCTGGTGTCGGCTTGCCTCGCCATGTCGAGCCAGGTCGCAGGTTGTGTTACGCACACACAATCGGAAGAACTGTTCCAGTTAGTACCTGAGAGCGCAGCCAACCGGGCCATCCAGACCCGTTTCTTCGAGACCAAGAATGAAGCGGAGTTATTGTCCGCCTCAGCCGCTGTCCTTCAGGATCTCGGTTTCCAGGTCGAAGAAAGCGTGCGCGAGGTGGGATTTCTGCGAGCGACGAAAGAACGAAGCGCTCGGGAATACGGCCAGGATATCACCCGCTTTGCAGTCTTTCTCCTGAGCACCGCACTGGTGTTCGTCGAACAGTCTCCGATCGTCATGCCCGTGGACCTGCATCAAAAAATCGCGGCCGCGCTGGTCACCAGACCAGTGAATCTAGATGCCACACGTCAGGAAGTCAGGGTAATGTTCTACCGGGTCGTGTGGAAGGGCGAGGGGTCGACTGGTAGGCAGGGGATTCCCCCGGGCGAGCAACGGATGGAAATGCTGCGCGATCCTGTGATGTATCAGACCTTCTTCGCCAAATTATCGAAAGCCGTTTTTCTCGAGCCATTCGCACTCTAAGCACGAGGCGACGATGAACCAACGCACATCCGCTGGAATTGTTGCGATTGCCGTACTGGTCGTGGCGCAGGGCTGCGTTGCACCGCAGCCGTCCCAAGACCTGTTCGCGCCGACCGAGGCGCAACTGAAAATCCGGAGCGCGCAGACTCGATCCTTTGATGTAAAGGATCGACAAGCGGCCATGCGCGGCGTCATGGCGGCCCTGCAGGACTTAGGTTTCATCATAGAGCGGGCCAATGAATCCTTGGGGCTGGTGACGGCTGCACGTTTCGCCGAGCCAAACTACTACGATGTTGTGGGTGTCACCGTCACCGTACGCCCCGAAGCCGAAGGCCGGATGATGATCCGGGCCAACGCCATCTACAACAACAAGCCCATCGAAGATCCCAAGGTCTATCAGAATTTCTTCGCCACACTGGAACGTTCACTGTTTGTCGTTAAACAATGACCTGGGCAGATCCCGCTGTGACGAACCAAGAGAAATGCGATCGTCCGGCCGCTGGAGTCGGGAGCCGCCTGAGTCTCGTGCTTGTCAGTGTACTCTGCGTGTTCTTGCAAGGCTGCCCGATTCCCTATGAATTGCGGCATGAGAAACGGGGGGACTCTCGCGACCAAATCTGGCTCTCCGAAGAAAGCCAAGTCAAGATTCGCGCCGCCCAATCGCGGTCCTTCGACACCACAGACCGGCCGCGGATACTCGCCGCGATCGTCTCCACCATGCAAGACTTGGATTTCAAGGTGGAGGTACTCGATGAAGAACTGGGCGTCGTTTCCGGAAAGAAATACGTTGAGAATGAGCGGATCTATGGCGTCGACTTGAGCTATCTGCTGTACCAACCCGATGCGTTACTCGTCCTTAGCCGCAATTACCGAACATGGGGCCCGTTCGATCACCGCAGTAATCTTGTCCGCATCACGGTCACCGTCCGCAAGCGCAATGAGGCGCAACTCGTCGTGCGCGCCAGCGCTCAGTTTTACCTTCGTGCTGTCGAAGACCCTGTGCCCTACCAACAGTTCTTCCGTGCCCTGGAACAGGCGGTCTTCCTGGAAAGCCACTCGATCGAATAGGTCGCGAGAATCCAGCAGAAACCCAGGATCGTTTGATGCACGATCGTGCGAACTTTCTTCCACAGTTTCACACCCTTAAGCTCGGTAGGGTTTTGACCGATAGAGCTTCTGACCCTCAACCAGGACCCCCCTATGACCTCGTCAAATGCGGCCACGGAATCGTCCTTCATCGACTCAATCCGCCCTCGCCTCCATGAGAAACTCAGACCTCTCTTCGACGAATCCAGCCGCTGTCTTCCAATTTTGGAGTCAACCTGTCAGCAAATCCTGAATCACATGGGACCTCAGTCCAACGCTGTGAATCTTGCCCAGGTGATCAGCCGAGACCATGGACTGACGTGCAAAGTTCTGCAAGTGGCGAACAGCATCGCCTACAGCCCGCAGCAGACGATTGTATCGGTCCCCCATGCTGTCAGTTGGCTCGGGCTCGACACCGTTCGGTCCCTCGTTGCTGCGGCGCATCTTGTCGAACAGCTGCAACATTGGCCGGTTCGCCAACACGAGTTCCGAACCATGATCGCCAAGTCCCTCGTCTCCGCGACCTATGCCAGCGAACTGGGAACGGCCATTGGATACCCGCAGCCGGGGCAGTTGTTTACCGGCGCCCTTCTGTACTCGATCGGAGACTTGGCCATCGCTTACCTGGCCCCAGACCTCCTTCTCGCTCTCCAGGCTATTTCCAAGAAATCCAAGCGCCCGTCGGAATGCGCGCTTCAAGAGGCGCGCCTCATCGGTGTACCACGGCTGACCTTGGCCCAAGCGTTGGCCCACATGTGGAACCTACCGGACGATCTGATCGAGCTCTTCCGTCATCCAGAAGAACTGCCGATGGAGCATTGGCAAAGTGGATTCCAAACCTACCGAGGTATCGTCGTCGGCTCCATTCAGCTGATCGAGGCGCTCACCGCTCCCGCCTCGCGAACCGCTATTGAGGAAGCCAAGAGAACTCTCCAGCTCGGAAGTGGACTCTCTTCGGGCCCGTTCACGGATTTGATGATTCGGGCCATGGATCGAGGACGCCAACTCATTGGCTCAATGGGGTTGACAATCGACTCTTTCCATGAAGCCATGTCACCCTCAAACGAGCAGGACACCACCGAATCGATCCCGCATCCGCCCCCCATCAAACCAACGGTTGGCAAAGAACAGACGGTGTTCACACCGCGAGAGGAACCGGCTGCTCCCATTCGGACCAAGCCGCTTGAAACACTCCAAGCCTTTCAGGACTCGCTGCAAGCTGCGAAAGATCTCAACGGCCTGCTCGGGACATTTGTACAGTCCCTACATCGGGATGCCGGATTTGACCGTGTAGGCCTGGCGCTTCTGAACCAAAACAATTGTGATCTGCTTGCCGCAAGATTGGTGCTTGGTGTGACACCTCCGGCACCCTACCTCCGGTCCCTTTCAGGTTCACTTAGTCGAGAGCACCCGTTTTTCCTCAAGGTTCTCAAGCGAGTCGATCCACTCCTTGTTCCCAACTTTTTTGACCAGATGGCCGGGACTCTGAAACAGGATTTTATCGAGGTCTGGAGACCGACGTCGGCGATCGTGGCGCCGTTGCGGGTTGGAGCAAAACCGATTGGGCTCATCTACTGTGATCGAGTAACCACCGGCCAACCGGTGCTATCTGAAGACTACCAGGTATTCCAGCTGTTTTTCGCCCAGACGACGCTAGGGCTAAATCGATTGGCCGGCATAAGGTAGCTTGGCGACAGCGCGACACTCCCGCAGCAATAGGTCACCCACCTAAGTCCCACCAAGAGACAAGCCCGCTGACTCGGAAGGCCGTTTACAGTAACCAAATGGGGTGACGAACTCCCGTTAAGCAGATTCGGAACCTTTTTCTGATCATGGACAATGGCTAAGGAGTTACGCGGCCATGGCGCGGGGATGGATAAGCGCTAAGGTATCTTTCAGCTTGGTCTGGGCGTCCGTGAGCAGTGCCGGGAGGTTGGCCGGCACAAACT
>JARFPM010000045.1 GCA_030444405.1 Nitrospira sp. | reverse complement strand
GATCGTGTATCTCGTACAGAATGAGGCGGTCCTCATTCTTCGCGTCATGCACAGCGTACGAGACTTGCTCGAACTGACCCGGCGAGAACCTTGGGATCTAGCCGGCTAACAAAACAAAGCAGGACCACGAGATACCTGCTACGCTTTCGATTTGATGGTCGACGAGGCATCTGAATCAGCCGGATGGCTGTCTTCTTTCTCGGCCGATTTCTCTTCTTCCGGCACGTCGAACCACTGGACCAACATCTCTTCCCACCAGGCTTCGGTCACGTCGGCGCCTGGATCAGTCCCTAGAAAGGCCACGTCTTCTTTCTTGATGGATGAACCGACAAGCTGAGGCTGGAATTTCGCACGAGTGATGACTTCCTTCGTGGCGTAGCCGCCGATGATCCAGGAGTCTGGATCGGCTCGGCGGGACTTGTAGGCCTTCAAGCCGAGCTTGAGATACATGAAGATCTGCTGCTGGATGGGATCGTTGACGCCGGACTGAGGGAGACTGAGGGTTTTCTCGATGGGCTTTCGCCAATGCCGATCGTCGTAACGCGACGTGATCAGCTGCAACATCTTCTTTCCGAGGTCGGCATCAAGCGGCATAGTGTTGCTCTGGACGACTGAGAACGACGCTGAAAGACATGTTCATCAGCCGAGATATTGCTTGAAGAAGGCTTTTGTTCTCGCCCACGCGTCCTTCGCTGCGTCTGGCCGATATACGGAAGGATCGGTGTCTCGGAAAAATGCATGAGGAGCGCCGGGGTAGGTCTTAATCTCGCCGGCTTTCCCATACTTCTTCAACGCCGCTGCCAATCGCTGGACATCCGCCTTGGTAATCCAGCCATCGTCTTCACCATAGATATACAGCACCGGACAAGCCAGCTTCTGAATCGGCGTATCAGGATTGGGCACTTGGCCGTAGAACGGCACTGCTGCTTTGATCTCTGGGTTGACGCAGGGCAGCATCAGCGCATAGGAGCCACCCATACAAAATCCTGTGACGCCGATCCTTGTTGCATTGACCTCCGGGACCGATTTCAAGTACGCCACGGTGGCATTCAAATCGGCGAGACCATCCTCCTGTTTCAGCGCATTCATGAGCTTGCCGGCTTCACCGGCATCTGTGGTGAGGGCATGTCCTAGGCGCGAATAGAGATCCGGCGCGATCGCGACGTAGCCTTCTGCGGCATATCGCCTCGCAATGTCTTTGATGTGATCCGCAAGTCCCCACCATTCCTGCACCACGATAATGGCCGGTCGCTTCTCCTTAGTGTGCGGAGCCGCCACAAACGCCTTCATCGCCACGTTTCCGCTCTGATACTGAACGGTCGTTTCTCGGATGGAATCAGCCATGGGTCACCTCTGCGCTTTCGCGAGTGCTGAGCCATGAGCTCTGAGTGCTGAGTATTGTGCTTGAAGCACGAGCCGAGACATTATCTCATTCCTTGTTCTTCTACTCATGACTCAGCACTCAATTCTCAGCACTTCCCTTAATTGCCTGCTACCATCATTTCGGAAATCTTGAGCGTCGGGCTTGCAATCCGCCCCCTGAACACGAGATCGCTCCCGATCACTTCGATATCCTTGAACATCTGTTTGAGATTCCCCGCGATGGTGATTTCTTCAACGGGATAGGCTAATTCGCCGTTTTCGATCCAGAATCCGCTGGCCCCTCGCGAGTAATCGCCAGTCACCATATTGATCCCGAATCCGATCAACTCGGTGATATAGAGTCCTTCCTTGACTGAACTGATAATCTCCTGAGGGCTCTTCAATCCGGGGACAAGATAAAAATTGGTCGGACCGACGGAAGGACTCTCGCCCACGCTCCGTGAGGCGTTGCCGGTCGACGGCAGTCCCAGTTTTCTTCCGGAATAGGTATCGAGCAGGTAACTCTTCAGCACGCCACGTTCTACGATCGTATTCTTCCGCGTAGCCAATCCTTCCCCATCGAATGGGCGAGAGCCGAGCCCTCCCATCATGCGGCCGTCGTCGTACACGGTCATCAAATCGGACGCAATCGTCTGGCCCAGCTTGTCGAGAAGAAACGAGGCCCGCTTGTAGAGCCCGTAGCCGGAGATGGCACTACACAAGTTTGCCAGCAGGCTCCCAGCCGTCTCCTGGTCGAACACCACCGGTACTCGCTTGGTCGCCACCTTGCGCGCTCCCAGTCTTCGGACGGCTCGCTTCGCCGCCTCCTGCCCGATCGATTCCGCGGATGCCAGTCGTGCAAATTTGCGCTGCACTTCGTACCAGACATCCCTCTGCATGGAGCCGGTCTCGGACTCGGTTGCAATCGGTGAGACGGACAGTGAAAAGTTTGAACTCTTGTAGGACCCGACGAATCCGTGGCTGTTCGCCAGCACCACTCGTCCGGACGACGAATCGAACTCCGCACCTTCCGAGTTTGTGACGCGTGGGTCGGCGGCAAACGCCGCTGCTTCACCCCGCTTGGCCCAATCGATCTGAGTTTCCGTATCGAGTACGGTCTCGTCATAGAGATCAAGACTCGGCTGCTCTGTGGCCATCTCAGCCGCATCCGGTAACCCTGATACGTCATCCTCAACAACCGCCCTGGCCAAGCTGCAGGTGTCTCCAACAAGCCGTTCGAGGGACTCTCTCGTAAAGTCGGACGTGGAAGTGGTCGCCGATCGCTTTCCGATGAAGACACGCAGTCCTAACCGCTTCTCTCTCGCCTTCGTCAATCGATCGACCGTGCCGACCCGCACTTGAACCGAAAGAGTTTCACCGTCGGCCACCACGATGTCGGCCTCCGTCGCGCCGCAGGCTTTCGCACGAGCCAGGACATCGGCAGCCAGCTGGGCGTATCCATTGGCGGTATCTCGAGTCGTATATTTCTGGAGCATCGCTGCGCTTCGTCGATTGTCAGACGTCATGCGTCAACCGTCTCATGATCGATTGACGGACGAACGTTGACGATGAACGCCTTTCTATCTCTGCGTTCCGCCCACCGTAATTTCGTCGATCTTGATGGTCGGCAAGCCGACCCCGACCGGCACCGATTGGCCGTCTTTCCCACAGGTCCCGATCCCATTGTCGAGTTTCAGATCGTGCCCCACCATCGATACCTTGGTGAGGATCTCCGGCCCACTCCCGATCAACGTCGCTCCCTTCACCGGCTTCGTGATCTGTCCGTCCTCGATGAGGTAGGCCTCACTGGCAGAGAACACGAACTTCCCGTTGGTGATATCAACCTGGCCACCGCCGAACGAGACGGCATACAGCCCCTTTTTTACCGACCGGATAATGTCCTGAGGATCCGACTCCCCGGCCAACATGAAGGTATTCGTCATTCGAGGGAGTACCACGCTTTGATAATTCTCCCGCCGACCGTTGCCGGTCAGGGGAATCCCCATCAGGCGGGCATTGAGTTTATCGGTGATATAGCGGCGGAGGATGCCCTTCTCGATGAGTGTGGTGCAGCTGGTCGGCGTCCCCTCATCATCCATATTCAACGAGCCGCGGCGAAAGGGAAGAGTCCCATCATCGACGATGGTACAGACGTCCGACGCCACGCGTTTTCCGATCAGGCTTGAGAAAGCCGATGTTTTTTTGCGGTTAAAGTCGGCTTCCAATCCATGTCCGATCGCTTCGTGCAACAGGATACCGGGCCATCCGCCGGCCAACACAACCGGCATCACCCCGGCCGGAGCATCCACTGCGGATAAGTTCAGGATCGCCTCTCTCGCGGCTTCTCGTGCATAACTCAAGTGTCGATCATCCTCGCGGTAGTACTCGAACCCAACCCGGCCTCCTCCACCGAAGCTCCCGACCTGTCGATTGTCGCCATCTTCGGCAATGCAGGTGATCTGGAGACGGGACAACGGTTGGATATCGCTGACCAGGGTTCCATCAGAGGTCGCAACAGCCAGCACCTTGTATTCGGTGTTAAAAGAAGCCATCACGTTCTTAATCCGGGGATCGTACCGCCTAGCCTCGGTATCGATTTCGTTCAAGAGCGCCACTCGATCGGCCGTTGCCACCTCGGCCTTCGCCCGTTCGATTGGATACAGGTCTCTGGTCGGTCGGCGCTGGGTGGGAACCGGAACGGGGGAATCTCCCTTGGGAGAATTGGCGATGTAGCGTGCCGTATCAGCCGCAATCTCCAGATCTTTCTTCGTTAATTCATCTGAGTATGCAAACCCTGTCTTTTCGCCAGCGGTTGCACGGACTCCGACCCCTTGAGATACGCTCTTCGCGGCACGTTTAACGAGGCCTTCCTCCATCGACACCGACTCCGAGGTGCGGGACTCGAAATAGAGATCCGCATAATCAACATCCCTCACGTTCAATCGATCGAGCGCGTGTTGGGCTTCGAGTTCGGTGACACCGAATTTGGCTAGCTGAACCGGCTCGAGCATAGTTCTGGTTGCCTCCTCGTCTCTGTCGGCTGATTGGCGAGTATAGCCCATTCATTTCCGCCGTCGCAATGCGACGATTCTTCACTGACCGGGTTACTGAAGCCGTTTCCGAGTTATCGTTTGACATTCCATACCCCCGACAGTAGACTTTCCCCACTTCTCGCGCTAACGCTGGACATGAGGAGCGCGCGCTAGGCTCGTATGGCACACCACTCGACTTCAAGTTTCGACCACCTGCCCGAAAGCGAATTGACCGCTAAGTTGGATCCTGAACTGCTTCCGAAACATGTCGCGGTCATCATGGACGGCAACGGGCGGTGGGCGGAACTCCGCGGTCTCCCTCGCATCGCAGGCCATCGCGAAGGCATCAATTCCGTCAGGGAGATGATCACCCTCTGCCTGGAACTCGGCATCCATGCCCTGACCATCTATGCATTTTCGCAAGAAAATTGGAACCGTCCGACCCAAGAAATCAGCGCGCTCATGGCGCTCTTGGAACATTACCTTTCTACGGAGCGGGCCAGCTTGATTGAGCAAGGCGTTCGCTTCCGGGCCATCGGCCGCCACGAGCTACTCCCTCCATCGGCTCAACACTGGGTTCGCACGACCGAGAAAGAAACGGCGCACCTCGATAAGTTGATCCTGACGGTCGCCCTCAGCTATGGAGGACGAGCAGAAATCGTCGACGCAGTGAAAGCACTGATCGAGGACGTCCAGACGGGAACCGTACAGCCGAGCGGTATCGATGAAGCCACGATCCAGCAGTACCTCTACACGCACCCGCTCCAAGATCCTGACTTACTGATTCGGACGAGCGGAGAAACCAGGATCAGCAACTTTCTCCTGTGGCAGCTGGCCTACACAGAGTTGTGCTTCACGCCGACCTTGTGGCCGGATTTTCGACGACGGGAGTTCCTGCTCGCGCTGATCGAGTATCAAAGACGGGAGCGCCGCTTTGGCCGAGTGCTAAGCACCGTGTCTTCGTAACCCACGTGGGACATCCACCCACCACCGAAGCGGCCGCTCGCGGCTCGTTATATCCGTGACCACCCCACCAGCACGCACCAGACGGTTCGATATCCGGCGTCTTTATACTGCGGCTGCGCTGATCCCGGCAGTCTACGCCATCATCGCACACCTCGCTCCATGGGCCTTGACGCTGCTGTTGATCGCCGTCGGCTCCATCGCTCTGCTGGAACTCTATCGCCTCGGTTTTCAGTCACGATTGAACCGTCTCCTTGTCGGAGTCGGGATGGCGACCTTTGTCCTGGTTCTCGCCCGCTCTCATCTTTCTTTTTCCTTGGCGGAGATTCTGATTGCCGCTGCGCTCGTCCTCGCCGTCGCCCTTCCTTTCTTGTCCGGCCCGATTGATCGCCGATGGAAAGATGCGCTCATTATTCTGTTCGGCGTATTCTATGTTGGGTTCACGCTCAGCACAGTGGTATCGACTCGCTCTCTGCCGGCCGGCGAATTCCTGGTGCTGTTTCTAGCGGTGGTCACATGGGCTTCTGACACCGGGGCCTACTATGCCGGAACCCTCTGGGGCAAACACCTGCTCCTCCCCTCCGTCAGTCCAAAGAAGACCGTCGAGGGGGTACTCGGAGGGCTCGCTCTGGCCGTGGGTTCTGCCCTACTGGCTCAGCGGTGGTTTGCCTCAGAACTCTCACAATCGGACTCGTTGATCCTGGGCATGCTCTTGACAGGAGCGGGGCTTCTTGGAGACCTTTTCGAATCGGGGATCAAACGTCGGACGGGCGTCAAAGATTCCGGTGGAATCCTGCCTGGCCATGGCGGTATGTTGGACCGGCTCGATAGTCTCTTGTTCACCGCCCCCACCTTCTACTACTATGTCGCCTACGTTCGGGGTCTGTCACCGCCTCTATAAGAAGAGTGGAGAGGAGAGGATATGAAGTCGATTATCATCTTGGGATCAACCGGATCGATCGGAACCAATACGCTCGATATCGTTCGACGGTTTCCCGATGAATTCCGCGTCGTCGGCCTGACGGCCGGCAGTAACATCGACAAGCTTGAAGCACAGATCCGTCAATTCAAACCCAACGCCGTGGCGGTCTCCACAGAATCCTCTGCGGCTGTACTCCGAACCCGGTGTGCCGATCTTCCGGTTGAGGTCATGGCCGGCGAAGAAGGCATCACACAGGTGGCATCGGTGTCGGATGCCGAATTAGTGATTTCTGCCATCGTGGGAGCAGCCGGACTCGTACCGACCCTGTCCGCCATTCGCAGCGGAAAGCACATTGCCCTGGCCAATAAGGAGCCGATGGTGATGGCCGGCAGGCTGATGCAGGATGAGGCCCGGAAACATGGTGTCAGGATCTTTCCGGTCGATAGTGAACACAGTGCCATCTTTCAGTCATTGGAAGGACATCGGATTGAAGATGTCCGGCGATTGATTCTCACGGCGTCCGGCGGAGCTCTCTGGACATTGACCCAGGAGCAGCTCCTGAATGTGACACCGGAACGAGCGCTGCAACATCCCAACTGGAAGATGGGATCCAAGATCACCATCGACTCGGCGACGTTGATGAACAAAGGATTGGAAGTTGTGGAAGCCCGCTGGCTCTTCGATATTCCCGAGTCCAACATCGATGTTCTGGTTCATCGAGAGAGCATCATCCATTCTCTGGTAGAATATACAGACCGTTCTATGATCGCCCAACTGGGACTCCCGGATATGCGAACACCTATCTCCTACGCGATGCGCCATCCCGCTAGAATGGCCCTTGACCTCCCTTCACTGGATCTGACGGAGATCGGACAATTGACCTTTTGCAAACCCGACCATGATCGCTTTCCTTGCCTCAATCTCGGGTACGAGTCGCTTCGAATCGGCGGCACCATGCCTGCCGCGATGAATGCCGCGAACGAAATCGCCGTCGAGGCATTCCTTAACCATGGCCTTCGCTTCAGTGAAATCCCTCAGGTCATTCGCAGTACGATGGAAGCTCATGCCCATCAGGAGATTACCTGCCTTGATGATGCGCTGGAAGCTGATCGATGGGCTCGAGAAAAGGCCGAATCATTGGTGCATGCGTTACCTCGCTGACGATCGTTTGCATTTCAAGCTGCGAATGTTAGAGTAGAACATCATACACACGCGACAGGGAGTTCCTGATGACGTCCGTACTTGCCTGGTCCCCCGATACGTTGTGGCTGCTCCTCCAGAAAGTCTGGTGGTTTCTTGTGGTTCTTGGCGTGCTGGTCGCTTTCCATGAACTCGGCCATTTCCTTGCCGCTCGGTGGGTTGGAGTGAAAGTCCTCAAGTTTTCCATCGGCTTCGGCCCGAAGTTATTCGGCCGCCAGGTCGGCGAAACCGAGTATCTTGTCTCTGCCGTACCGCTCGGCGGGTATGTCAAGTTATTCGGGGAAGATGAGACGGAAGCAACAACACCCGACGACCGCCGGCGATCGTTTTCGCACCAGGGCCTGTGGGGTAAGGTTCTTATCGTGGCGGCGGGCCCCGGCTTCAATTTTATTCTGGCCTATCTGATCTTCGCCGGTTGGTTGTCCACTGGTGCGCCGTTGTTTGTCCCGACGTTCCGCGATCTGAGCGCCGACGTCGAAGCCTTGGTTCCCGGTTCTCCCGCATCGATGGCAGGGATGGAAGTCGGCGACCGCATCATCAAGGTCAACGGGAAAGACATCTCGACCAAAACGGAGTTGCTCGATATCGTCTCCAAGAGTAAGGACCAGCCTCTCTCACTCGAAGTCCGACGAGCTGACCAGCTGAAAACACTGACCGTGACTCCTATTCCAGTTACTGGAGATGGGGCCGGTGGGGATGAACCGCTGTATACGATCGGCGTTGAGGAAACGCCTCCTCTCGTCACCTCGGTCATGCATGGATCGCCCGCCTCCCTGGCCGGATTCAAGCCAGGCGATCGCGTGGTGGCGATAGAAGGGGACGCCATATATACGTGGGCGCAGATGACCACCCGGGTAAGAGAGCACCCGCAGAAACCACTGAAAATCGAGGTTCTCCGCGACGGAAAGCGTACCGCACTGACCGTCACGCCGACCACCGACAAAGTGACGGTGAACGGACAGACTCTGGAAGTGGGAAAAATCGGCATCTCGGGACCTGGCCGTTCGTTGATGCGCTCCGACAACGCCGCAGAGGCTGTGTATCAAGGACTCGAAGCCACATGGGGATGGACCGAACTAACCGCGATTGGCCTCTATAAAATGATCGTGGGCGATATTTCGAGTAAGAATATCGGTGGACCGCTGACGATCGCTAATATTTCTGGTGAAGCTGCTTCCCAGGGCGCCTCCAGCGTCGTATTCCTGATCGCAATCCTGAGCATCAACCTGGGTGTCCTCAATTTACTGCCGATCCCGATCCTTGACGGTGGCCACTTGCTCTTTTTCCTGATTGAGGGCATTCTTCGCAAACCGCTCGGTGAACGGCAACGAGAGGTTGCCCAGCAGGTCGGGTTGGTATTATTGGTCGGTGTGATGATCTTCGCCTTCTGGAACGACTTGGAACGGATCTTCTCCCGCTAAACCTTTCATGAAAACCTCTCAGTTACTCATCCCTACCCTACGGGACGATCCCGGCGAAGCGGAAACCGTCAGCCACCGATTGATGCTGCGGTCCGGACTGATCCGAAAGGTGGCAGCCGGCATCTATACCTATCTTCCGCTCGGTCTCCGTGTCATCCGTAAAATCGAGCAGATCATCCGGGAGGAAATGAACCGCGCCGGCGCACAGGAACTGCTGATGCCGATCGCCTCGCCGGCTGAATTATGGAAAGAAACAGCCCGCTGGGACTACTACGGGAAGGAGCTTCTACGCTTCAAGGATCGCCACGAGCGGGATTTTTGCCTCGGCCCGACGCATGAAGAAGTTATTACCGATCTCTTCAGGCGAGAAGTGCGCTCCTATCGCCAACTCCCGCTCAATTTCTACCAGATCCAAACCAAGTTCCGAGATGAGATCCGCCCGCGATTCGGGCTCATGCGAGGGCGGGAATTCATCATGAAGGATGCGTACAGTTTCGACGTCGATGAGGCCGGCGCCAAGGTCAGCTATCAGAAAATGTACGATGCCTACATCCGAATCTTCACACGATGCGGACTCACCTTTCGGGCGGTTGAAGCCGACACGGGTCTCATCGGCGGGGACGTCTCACACGAGTTCATGGTCCTGGCCGATACCGGCGAAGCGACGGTGGCATACAGCGACCAGGGTTCTTACGCCGCCAATCTTGAACGGGCGGAAGTGCCTCCTCCGTCTGATGTCGACACGACCCCCCTTCGCCCCCTGACGCCGATCGCTACGCCGCAGCGCCGGACGGTGGAGGAGGTCACAGCCCTGTTGCAGATTACACCTCGTCAACTCGTGAAGACACTGCTGTACCGTGCAGGGGCCGAAACCGTTGCCGTGCTGATCCGAGGAGATCATGAAGTGAACGAGGTGAAATTGGCACGGTTGCTCAACGTAACTGACGTTGTGTTGGCCGATTCCGAGACGGTCCAACATGCAACGGGGGCTCCTCCCGGTTTTGCCGGACCAGTCGGCCTGCAGCGCGTACGAATCCTGGCGGATCACGCCATTAAGGCAATGAAAAACGTCGTCATCGGTGCCAACAAAGCCGACACCCACTATCAGAACGCCAACCTGGACCGCGATTTCACGGTCGAACAATTTTCCGATCTTCGCAATGCGCAGGCCGGCGACCCTTCTCCCCGAGGACCAGGTGTGCTCACGCTGGCCAAAGGGATCGAAGTCGGACAGGTGTTCTTACTCGGTACCAAGTACAGCCACAAAATGAACGCCACCATCCTCGACGATCAGGGCAAGGAGCGTCTTGCCATCATGGGTTGCTATGGCATTGGCGTCGGTCGGACAGCCGCCGCAGCGATCGAGCAAAACCACGACGAGAAAGGCATCATCTGGCCGTTTCCCATCGCGCCATTCCATGTACATCTCCTGACGGTCAGCCAATCAGAAAAGACTACCGAGGCCGCCACACATCTCTATACCGATTTAATGGCGGCAGGCGTCGAAGTATTGTGGGACGACCGGGCCGACCGGGCAGGTGTCAAATTCAATGATGCCGACCTGATCGGCGCTCCGTTCCAGGTCGTGGTGGGTGACAAAGGTCTTGCGGACGGCATCGTGGAGATCAAAATTCGAAGAAGCGGGATTAAATCCCGTATCGCTCCTGGCGATCTTGTCGCCCAGCTGAGAAAACTTTCCACCGAAGCCGATCCATCCGCTGCTTGATCCACAGATCAGCTTCCGACTGTGAACCGCCTCACATTTTTGCAAATCGGCCGACAGAAAATGCCTTTTTCTTGCCTTCCCAGGTCATTCCGTTAGACTGAAATTCGATTCAGAGCTCTGTGACCTATTCATGACCCGGCGCCTGCTGATCCGGCGTACAACCTGATTCATTCACGTCCCGACGTCAGAGAGAATCCAGTCGGATGCATACCAAGCCGATGACTCAGAATGTCCAGGAACTGCAGCAGAAAGCCGAGCACGCGGAGCACGTTAAGCGGATCATCACGCAGGTTCATGCGGCCAGCAATCTCGACCAAATCATCCTTGATCTACATAAAGACATCTTAGGTCTGTTCGACGCAGAAGATCTGACGCTTTTTGCGTTTGACTCTGAGAAGAAGGAAATTTTCTCCAAAGTTCCTCATATCGATAGTGTTGAAGAAGTCCGCATCCCTATTACCGAGCAGAGTCTCGCCGGTTTCTGCGCTAAATATCTCCGCCCCGTCAATATCGCTGATGCCTACAACATCGCCGAACTCCATGCGATCCATCCATCCCTTCTCCACGATACGTCCTACGATAAACGCACCGGCTTCAAGACCAAACAAGTCCTGACCTACCCGATCGTCGCCGACAATAAATACCTGATGGGAGTACTGCAACTTCTCAACAAGAAAAGCGGGAGCCGATTTACCCGAAAGGATGAAGAAGTCGTCGACGAAATTGCCAAAGCACTGGGAATCGCTTTTTTCAATCTCCGGAAGATATCCAAAAAGAATCCCACGAAGTTTGATCTCTTGGTCAGCAACAATCGGATCACTCAGAATGAACTCGACCAGTCCATCGCCGACTCTCGAAAAGGGATGAGTGATCTGGAAAGCATTCTGATAGAAAAATACAAGGTCCCAAAACTGGATATCGGCAGATCTCTCGCGCAGTTCTATAAGTGTCCGTACATCGAATACAGCGAACGCACCGTCGTCGATGTGGAGCTGCTGAAGAATTTGAACGTTGACTACCTAAAAAAGAACCATTGGATGCCGCTCAAGCGAGATCGCACGGCGATCGAGATCTTGACCGACGATCCAGGTGACCTCGATCGCGTTCAAGACATCAAGCGGACGTTCCCGGGCCTCAACATTCGGTTCGCCGTCAGTCTCCGCCGCGATATCGCACAATTTCTGAGTTCGGCTACCGGACAGACCGACGGCGGCGGAGGTCGCAAGCTCGACGAAAATGTTTCCGACATTCTCGGCGAACTTGTCACTGAAGCGCAGGCAGAAGCGATGGAGGACTCCTCCGCTGCCGGCCTGGATGAAAACGACAGCGCGATCGTCCGTCTGGCCAACCAAATCATTGCCGATGCCTACCGGCAGAATGCGTCGGACATTCACATCGAACCGTACGGAGAAAAACGCGAAACGTTGGTCCGTTTCCGAGTCGACGGAGAATGTTTCGAGTACATGAAGATCCCGCAAAGTTACCGGCGGGCTATCGTCTCCCGACTCAAGATCATGGCCAGCCTGGATATTGCCGAGCGTCGCAAACCCCAAGACGGAAAGATCAAATTCAAACTTTCGGAGACGAAAGAAATCGAACTCCGCGTTGCGACCCTCCCCACAGCCGGATACAACGAAGACGTGGTCATGCGTATCCTTGCCGCAAGCGAACCACTGCCTCTCGATAAAATGGGGTTCTCGGAACGGAACCTCAAAATGCTGAAAGAGATCTCAGAAAAACCTTATGGCATTATTCTCTGCGTCGGCCCGACGGGTTCTGGAAAGACAACCACACTGCACTCCGTCTTGGGCAATATCAATACACCGGACATCAAGATCTGGACGGCCGAAGACCCGGTCGAAATTACACAGTATGGCCTGCGACAGGTACAGGTCCAGCCGAAGATTGGCCTCACCTTTGCCGCAGCCATGCGCGCATTTCTCCGGGCCGACCCCGATGTCATCATGGTAGGAGAAATGCGGGATAAAGAGACGGCCGACACCGGCATCGAAGCGTCACTCACAGGCCATCTGGTGATGAGCACCCTGCACACCAATAGCGCCGTCGAAACGGTCACCCGGCTCCTCGACATGGGTTGCGATCCGTTCAGTTTTGCCGATGCCATGCTGGGTGTACTCGCACAACGATTGGCTCGCCGAATCTGCAAGGACTGCAAGGAGCAGTACATCGGAAGCAAAGAGGAGTACGAAGAACTCCGACTGGGATATGGGCCGGAGTATTGGGATAAGCTCGGCATTAAGCAGGATAATACATTTCGGCTTTCCCGCGGGAAGGGCTGCGAAACGTGCAACCGGTCCGGCTTTAAGGGCCGGGTCGCCTTGCACGAACTCCTCTTGGGAACGGACCAAATGAAGCGAATGGTTCAACAAAAGGCACGCACAGAAGAGATGCTGAAAACCGCGCTGGAAGAAGGCATGACGACGCTTGTGCAAGACGGCATTCAAAAAGTCTTGCAAGGTCACACGACATACAAAGAAGTCAAGGCGGTCGCCATTAAATAGTCTTTCGACTTAGCCCAGTACAGCATGCTTTCTGGAGCCTGCCCCTTTCACTCCCACCCCACAACCATGTAGAATGCGCCGCCCAGTACCGAGCACCTATGATGCGGATCACGTCGCTTTTCCTGACATCACTACTCCTTCTCGCGGGATGTGAATCCCCGGACCGCGTACTCACGAACGCTGAGCGAGTGCTCGGCAGCCGAACCGGCAAGACCGTACTCGACATTGCCAGAGGCAAAGACCCCAAACAACTCCTCAAAGAGCGTGTCGATACCTATCAGCGCGACCCTGAGGCCGTGCTCAGAGATCTGCGGACGGTCCAACGAGATTACAACACTCTTATGACCGCGCTGACAGGCCGGGTCCGACAAACCTGGGGCGAGAAGGAAGTGAGGGTTCCGGAACAAAAGAAGTACGTGAAATACACCCAGAACTATATGAGCCGGACCGTGGTCGACTTCGACAACGGGTCGATCGTGGTGGAAACGTTGGACGACAAAGCACCGAAGGAAAGCCTCAAGAACGCGATCGTCACGACCTTGCTCACACCCGACGATCCACGCTCCGTCGATCTTTTTTCCGACAAGCCGGTCACGCTGACCAGTGACCGGCCTCCGTATTTATCTGGGCTGGTGCTGGATAACCAAGGGCAGCCGATCCGCAGCCCGGCCCAAGCGGAAGCGTTTGCGGCATCAACGATCGAGAGCGCTAAGACAAGAACCGTGGACCAGAACGGGACGACCAAGCAAGCGCTGATCGCCGAGATCAAGATGGTCGCGAATTTCTCGAACCGACAAGCGGACAAGTATCGGGCGACCGTCACCAAATTTGCCGAGCAATTCAAGATCAGTCCGAGCCTCATCTTTGCCGTCATTAGAACAGAAAGCAACTTCAACCCATTTGCCGTGAGTTCCGCTCCGGCTTATGGCTTGATGCAGCTGGTTCCAACCAGCGGAGGCCGGGATGCCTATCGAAGAGCCAAGGGAATAGATACGATTCCATCGCGCGATTACCTGTTCGATCCGGAGAATAACATCGAGCTCGGCAGTGCCTATCTCAATGTCCTGTCGTATAGTCTGCTTGAGCAGATCGACAATGAGGTCTCGCGAGAGTATTGCGTGATCTCGGCCTATAACACAGGCCCTCGGAATGTCTTCAAGACATTTTCGGGTGATGCAGTAGCCGCCATCAATCAGATCAATGGCCTCGAACCACCGGCCGTCTATGACCGATTGCGCAACAACCTGCCGTACCAGGAAACGAGGGATTATCTCGGGAAGGTCGTCACCTTCCGCAGACAGTTCGTCTCCCTACGCGAAGACAATGACCGTTGAACGCCTTCCCGCTGTTCGGACTGGTCAGGTAATCACCCCTGCAAGACAGGAAGGTCAGACGGCAAGAGGCCGGCTCAACCTGGACTGATGCTTCAAAAAGGTCTGGAGATGCTTATTGTCGTTGGGAGTCAACCTCTCAAACTCTACTCCGTAGGTTTGTTCTTTGCCCCACCGGACTGTGGCAGTTTCGATGAACATTGATGCCGCCTGGTTGGGCAATCGCAAACTCATGGCAATTCGGTCGCCTGGTGTGATCACCGCTTCCGTCATGACACGCACCCCTTTTGCCGACACGTCATAGATGATCCCCAGACCTTGTTCGCCCCCTTTCCTCTGTAAACCGACCCTGGCCAAGGAACAGGGAAATGGTGCCGACACACGCACCCGAGGATATTTGCGCAATTGTGAGGTACTTTGTCCACTGCCGGCCCTGAAGTCTAGATCATCCATGATTGGTTACTCTTTCGTTATACCTGAGGCATTCATGTACTCAGTCAACTGTCTCAACGACGATTCCGAGAGCGTTCTGAACGCAAATCCATAGAACGGACGGTTTGTCCAGCAAACAATGGCCACCGCCACCTCCGTCGGAGGAGTCCCCTTTGTCAGTCGGAGCGTGATGGAAACTTGGTCGCCCGGCTTGATGGCCGCGTCGGTACTCACGCATACGCCGTGCAGCGACAAGTCATACACGAGACCGACGTCACGAACCGGTTTCCGAAACCACCATCTGGTTGTTAGAGAAGAAAGGGAACAGCTAAAGGGCATGGGGATACGCACTCGGGGGTATCGCCGAGGTTTGTTTCGTACCACTTCCAGTTGCTGAATCGTCTGCATGCAAATCCACCCTGTGAGAGACACTGTACCTCACAAGGCGGATTCTACGAACTATTTTCGAACTTTATGCACGTATTGCAGGCGAGGCATTGCGCGGGGATGGCTCGGCGTGAGCTCCCCTAGGGTTCGAACGGCGGTGTCGGTTGGCGAACCTCGAGCGACTTGGAGAGGAACGCTCGTCCCGATGTGCCGGGCTATCTTCGCCATGAATCGCCGGCAAGGAAGCTCCGCTTCCCGGAGCGAGCGGAACTGCATGTCCCAGGAGGCGCTCAATATCTCGAAGTTGTTGCCGGTCTTCGCCCGTCACAAAACTTGTGGCGCGACCGGTCGTCTTCATTCGAGCCGTGCGACCGATACGATGAACGTAATCTTCCGGGCAATTAGGCAGATCGAAATTGATCACGTGGCCGATGTTCGCGACATCGATCCCTCGTGCGGCAATATCTGTTGCGACCAACACACGGAATGACCCGCGTCTAAAACCCTCTAGCGCGGCGCGCCTCTGTGAGAGGCTCCGGTCTCCATGCAGCACGGCCACTCGATGGCCTGCACTGCCCAACATACGCCCCAACCGATCGGCACGGTGCTTCGTCCTGGTGAAAACCAGCGCCGTATCCTTATCGGCCTTCAATAGCGACAACAGAAGATCGGACTTGTCGGCGTGCGATGTATAATGGAGTGCCTGAGTGACACCCTCGGCTGTCGTGGCAGATGGCGCGACCATGACGCGCACCGGATTGTTCACGCTGGCTTGAACCAATCGAGCCAGATCTGTAGGGAGGGTGGCCGAAAACAGGAGAGTCTGTCGCTCATCGGGCAACGCATCAAGAATCTGATTAATCTGAGGCGCAAAGCCCATATCCAACATCCGATCCGCCTCATCCAACACCAACATCTTAATGGACGACAAGGCAATCGTGCCGTTCCACATGTGATCGAGGAGACGGCCCGGCGTCGCCACCAAGATGTCCGGTTGCTGCCGCAAGCCTCGCAGTTGGGCTTGCATATCTGCGCCTCCCACGATGACGGTCGCGGAAATGCGCCGACTCCGACCAAGTTTCTCGATCGTAACCAGGGTCTGCAATGCAAGCTCACGTGTCGGCGCTAAGATCAATGCCTTCGGCTGCCCCTTTGGTAGCGCAGCAAGTCGTTCGACGATCGGAATGACAAAGGCCGCGGTTTTACCCGTCCCGGTCTGGGCACATCCGATGACATCTCGCCCGGCGAGCGCGGGCGGAAGAGCTTGTTCTTGAATGGGCGTGGGTGATGCAAACCCGGCATCAGCCAGGTCCTGGAGAAGTGCCTCGGACAAACCGAGAGCGTGAAAATTGGCGTGAACAGACGTATTCACTACGTTATCCTTTCAGTATGATCGCATTATGACGGGATCAGAGAACCGAGGGGAGAGACAACCGAGAAGGGTGCAGCTCCAAACTGGACCTGGTCGCGATGCGATCGCGAAGTCCGATATAGTTTGAACATCTCCTCGCCGGACCACTACGAGTGAAATGTAGTGTCACCATACAGCATGGCACTCCCGATGTCAACCGGTTCTTCAATAGATACGAGAGACCAGCTACCCGCACTCCAAACGCCTTGTCGTCTATCACAACACACACAACACAATGTGAGCCAATGGCGAGGTTTGACTCCTTCACAAAATACATGTTAGTGTTAGGTGTTGTATAAACTATTGTCCTGCCCGTGCACTCCCCGTACTCACTCCCAGTGCTGGCGCAATAGTCTGTGTAATATCCCCGATTCTGATGCTCATCTGCCTGAATGGCAGAGGCTGCCTTCCAGATAGCCTGGCGGATCCGTTAGCGGAGTTGAAACAGAGCTATTGAGTTTCTCTGTCAGACAACCACTGACTTGAGCCTCGTGTTTCTACAGAAGGGCTCTCCATGAATCTCGCTTCGATTTGGAAAAGTCGCAAAGCAGGAAAGAAAAAGTCCGCCCATAAACCGAAAATCCGCTGGCAACTGCTTGGGCTTACTGACCCTAATGAGGTCGACAATGCCTACTCAATCGAAACCATTAGACAGGAAGTTTCTGCGCTGGCGAGATATGGCTTTGGAGCCAATACCTCCTTGCGTTCCATGAGCAAGGAGAGCAAGTCCTTGGGCAGGAGCCCAAAATCCGTCGGAGCCAGAACCAGGCGCCGTGGAGACACCGGTCAGACGCCGGACGGCATCTGAGCTATACCGTGTCGGTAAACGGCAAAGAGATACGATATGCCTATGTCCATCTTTCAAAACTTCGCCCAATGGCTCATTTATAATCCTCTCGGTGCAGCAGCATTGCTGTACATCACGGGAGTAATTGGTGTCCTCGTCTATAGCTATTTCGAACCGCAAGACGAGCACTAGATCTTGCCTGTAGAAACACTCGCTTCGCCCAACATGATAAACGGTCATGAGTAACTGCATCTTGTATGTGGGCGGCCTCGCGGAAGCTACTTCCGATTGTCAACTCCGCGACCTATTTGGAGCCTATGGCACCGTAGCTCGCGCCCATGTAGTCCGACACAAACATAGTGGAAAATCGGCCGGCTATGGATTTGTGGAGATGGGCTCTGGCGAGCAAGCCCTGAGTGCGGTTGTCGCCCTGGAAGGTGCACTGTTCGGAGACAATTACTTGCGACTCTACGTCACGCCCTATGCATCCGTTCATTCCTAAGTTCTGCCCAGCCGGGCGACAAGGGACCCACCAATGAGTCGTATCAACTTAGATCCGCTTCTGACCTTTCCGGACGGATCACACCTGGTCATCAGCACGCAGTGCTCGGCCGGTGGGGACTTCTCTTGCTCCTTGTACAGCGCAGAGTGGTGGAAAAAGACGACCGCGCGGCGTTCCAAGTTATCTCGAACCACTTTGCAGCCTCCACCTGCCTGAGCGCCCAAGAACACGGCTACAGTTACGCCCTCCGGCTCTATCCCAGCTCTGCTGAAACAATGAAAAGACCACCCTGCCTCATTTGGCCAGGCCCGCGCTCCACCCTTCCGCAGCAACGGTTCGCCCGCCTATGACTCAATATGCCATCAAAATCCACGGGCACCCGGGTTGGTCATTGTCAACCGGAGCCGACACCCTATTTCTTTTTTCCGCAAATCTCGACGGTCGCTTCAACCCGACCATCTCTTGGACTGACCATCAACAGCACCCCCTTGTACTCCTGGGCTCTTTTAAACAACGTTGCATAATTATCATCGTATTGGCGTTCCTCGATCATGGTCTCGCCGCTTTTGCGATCGTATGAACTTTCGAGGATAAAGGCGTCCACGGTCTGCGTGCCATTCGCCCGCGCCTTGCTCGTGACTCGCCAGAAACGATTCTCAGGATCGAGCACCCTGTTCGAGGTGTCCAGAGTAGCATCAGAACACAGCTTCACACCTTTCGACACCTCCACATACTCACCTCTATCCACAAATTGAGCGAAGCCAGACAAGGGAAATCCAATAACGATTACCAGAACTCGTAGGTACCTAGACATGTGGTTCCCCTTCGTCGAGATAGTGGAAAGTCATTTGCGCGTGGCCGACCAGATTCCATGGAACTACATACCGCACGCACCTCGGATATTGGCTATTCGAAATTCGCTCCGTCTTTCCATTCGGACCTCTCTCACCGGCCCAACTCCACACCCCTCCAGTACTCGCACCTTCACCGGCGGCGATGCAAAATCCTTCGCCGATAAAACCGTGACACCGTCTGCAGTGCATACCCACTCACTCGCTGATCATCTCCATTCCTCTTCAATCACAACATCAGCAACCATGGCGGGACGAGGAAACCGATTTCTTCTCACATCCCCCTACTTCTTCGTCGGCATTCGGCTGGTTTCCTTCGCCGGCAATTGAATCCTGTTGGTCGTCCCTTCAACGATCGGTAGTCGACCGGCACCTTGATGTTCCAGCAACCTGGCATTATTGGGATCCATCAGCTCCGGAGCCATGTTCGTATCCCCAGATTTCGCGGCCTCCTGAATAGATTGGTTATAGGTCAAGTTTGACTGGCCCGTATCGTTTGCAAACTCTCCGCTTGATGGATACCCAGGATGCTTGGGTAGCATAGCTGGATTCGCCATGGCAAGCATGGTCATTCCGATAAACACGAGTCCCGCCATTAAAATGGTAAAGAGTCTCATGATGAAGACCTCCTTCGTTGAATGCTCCGCTATCGCCTCGATAGAAGACAATCCCAATCCATGACTGGGAAGTCGCCTCTGTCAGAAAGGTGACAGACGGGGGTTCTCAAGATCAGTCGATGATGGCGCCCTCACCAGACCGTCGAACATCGTCGGCACTCTGGCATTGAAGCGGCGGAGACTGAGGAATCGATCGCGCCAGGAAGGATGCGGGAAGCGCAAAGGATGGGACAGTCAGCGAAACTGGAACGTCAGAGCTTGAGCAAACACGCCAACGTTACGTTCCTAACTTTCATGGCGTCCAAGAACCAGGGAACACATAACCTCTCCTCTTTTAGAAGCAACGAACGACCCACCTAGAGAGTCATGCCTTCCTTCTTATTAAGATAATGTAAGCTATTTTACCATCTATAGTCAATCGCTATCCATATTGTCCCACTTCTCACTTCACTACTTAACCATTTTTAGTTACTCCTCATGGACAGATATCATCTCCACCTGTTCCTAGCCAGCCAAACCGCATGCGTCGTGCACGGAGCGCTCTGATCCATGGGATGCGTCGATGGTAGACACTCTATTTCTTCTTCCCGCAAACCTCCACCGTCGCTTCCACTCGCCCGTCTTTCGGGCTGATCATGAGGAGCATCCCCTTGTGCTCAAGATCTCTCTTGAAGAACGTGGCATAGTCCTCATCATATCGGCGTTCCTTCATCGTGGTCTCGCCGCTTTCGCGGTGGTACAGACTTTCAATGACAAACCCAGTGACGGTCTGTGTGCCATTCGCCCGCGCCTTACTGGTAACTCGCCAATAGAGGTTCTCTGGATCAAGCATCCCTTTCGATTTTTCCAGGATGACATTAGGACACAGCTTCGTGCCTTTGGCCACCTCGACATACTCACCTTTATCCACGAATTGAGCGAAGCCTGACAGAGGACATCCGATAACGATTACAAGAACCAGCAGATACAGGAACATATGATCGTCCTTTTAGACGCGGTGTGAAGTCATTCATGCGTGATCCGGACAGACCTGAAGAGAACGGGCTAAGACACCTACCCTGGACGCTCAGCCCACCGAGGATGGTCTCGACGGCTTAACGCTGAAGCCGTCTCTACTTCTCGAAGTCCGATCTGCTCCCTTCAGAGACGAGACGCCCTCAGACGGTGCTTTTGAGCCGGTCAAGAATCGCTACGAGAATTCCCTTTCGCTTTTGCAAGTCTTGCCGCATAGCCTGGTTGTCGGTGTGACCAACCTCGGTACCGAGGTCCGAGATGGCACTCTTGACCGCCCCCGACAATACCTCCTGCTCCTGTGGTGTCAGCGTCAGCTGCATAGTATGCTCCTTCATGAACCCCACTCCTTATGCTCACATAGACTGAAAAGGAGACCAGGCAGAGTCTCCTCTGCCTCGGTCGATCTGCAGAGAGGCCTGCTTCTTGCCCATCCGCTTAGCACTCCCAGTTCGCCCGGAGCAGATCCTCGTTCTCCTCATAACGACAGGCGAATGTGCCACGATGGGCGTGATGCAACGCCTCACCGATGCGCCGCGCAAGATGGGGGTCCGTCGTGGTGATCACCACCCCTTCGG
>JARFPM010000044.1 GCA_030444405.1 Nitrospira sp. | reverse complement strand
TGGCTGGTCTAACCGATAAAGCAGATTCCAAGATGCGTGCCCATATTGCCGTATGGCCCAATATATTGCCGTATGCTAGTCTTTGCTCAAGCCGATGGCTGAAACTCGTTTCGAGTGGGACCCAGACAAAGACTCAGCAAATCGGGAAAAGCATGGAGTTCCGTTCCATCGGGCCCAATATGCTTTTGCCGATCCTCGACGTGTCATTGCGAAGGATCTCTCGCATACTCAGTCAGAAGACCGCTTCTACTGTTTTGGCGAAGTCGATGGCGGCATCTTGACGGTGCGGTTCGTTTATCGGGCTTCAGTTATTCGAATCATCGGCGCTGGCTATTGGCGCAAAGGAAAGGCGATTTATGAGTACGAAAATCAAATACACCGATGAGCCGCTTGGCGAGATTCGCGTTGTCCAAGATTTTCTTCCTTCTCCCTCCGAATTGGCGTTTCGCGAAGAAGGTGTGAAGGTCACGTTGGTTTTGAGCAAGAAGAGTGTCGAATTCTTCAAAGCCGAGGCATCTCGGCACCATACCCAGTATCAGCGCATGATTCGTCGGCTTCTCGATGCGTACGTCGATAGGCAATCTCACGCCTCAGCTCGACGCGTAGCCCGGCCTACTCGTAAACGGGCAGTCGGTTAGCGTCGGATGGAATGACTGAAGGAGACTGGCCATGTGGCATCACTGCCGATACTGCCCTACGATTAGCACGGTGCTTTTCCACCACACCGGAATTCTGGATGAATCTTCAGCAGCGATACGAATCGGAAACTGCACGTCGAGCAATCGGCACGGTAGTGGAACGCAAGGTGGGAGCACTCGACTTGGCCGGGTAGAGCATCTCTCTTAACGTGCGCGGCAAGTGGGACAAGTTCAGCTTGGAAATGCTCATCACGCTTGAGGCACGCATTGGGCGGAAGGGGCGTGTTGCGTTCACGAAGTGAGCAGTGAGTGTACAATAAGGTATCCGACCCCTTAACGTTCGACCCCTTAATATTATCCCATGCAGTCCAGGAACCCTTGAGCACACCCGGCAGTTACTTTTGGAGCGTGCGCGCTTGCTTCTTGCTGAACGGCATGGTCCGTGTGACGGATTGGGGACAACAGCGTCAATGGGAGATGGCAAGATCTGAGTTTTATCAGTACTACTGCTTTCGGACCGCTGAATGAGACAGATAGTGCAGGCCGATGACACCGACCCATCTGCCAGCACCTGCAACAACTGCTGAATCAGAACCAGTTCTTGTGAATTGGTCAGGAATCTGCATAACCATCGAATCGTTGGACTCGTTCTCCCCCATCTCTATTAGGTGACACCTTTATACGGGGAACTGTTGTTTCGTTGCTTTTGAATTCAACCACACGTAGTCATGGTCGATTCTTTTCCCTTTCTGCCGCGGCTGATTTAAGCGCATCCAGCACATGGGGATCGCGAGAAAAACTTCTCACATACTCCAACAGCGTTCCCCTCAAGACATCCTCAAACGCTCCATCAAGGACTATCTGGCGGCTTTCGCGAAAATTACTGTTGAACGGTTTTGCCACAAGCGGCTCCTGGCCGGTGCCCTTAAAGATGGCCAGATCGGTCTCCAGGGTCGCCATCATTTCGATGTCAAACCAATGCATGGCAAAATCACTCCAATAGCGTTTGAGGCCGATCTTGACCACAGAGTCGGCTTGACCATCTTCCATCTTCAGAACCTTGTGGTTGCTGGCCTCGAATTCGGCCTTCAAAGCGTCGTACAGAATAGAGGTCGGTGGCGTATCAGAAATGACCTTTGCTGTGATATTGCCGAAGTTGTTTTTCTTGTTGCCCACCCGATCTTGTTCGTATTGAGGGCGCTGATCATCGACTGTGATGGCAACTGTGAGAGGGGCTATTGCGCTCAACGGGCTCTTCTTTCCGGCCTGCACGGTATAGCCGGGATTCACATGCGCATCCGTCAGTACACAGCCGGATAGCACAATCGCACACAACAACAAGATCTCCGCTCCGCCGCACCTCTTAGTTCTCATATGCCTCCTCATGAAGATTTAAGGGAACGCGATTTCGTTCGCCGTTTTCCTCGCTAACGTCTGCGTTGCTGACCGTAAACTGGTCTTAAGTAGGTCCCGCTCATCCTGAAACTCTTTTAACGGGCGGCAAGGACCATCGATGAACAGCTCATCCCGTTCCCAGAGTATCGAGTCCTTCTGTAATGACCACAGCTGCATATGGACATCGAACGCCACGCGCACGTTGTCCTCCCCCAAACACAATCGCAGCCCCCATTCTTCAATGGTCTCTTTGAACACCGCGTCAAATCCCTGCGTTCGAAGTGCCTGCCGGTCTTCGGTCTGGACGATTTCGACGACGGGAAAAACGTTGACCCCCATCAACGCGTCTCGAAATGCGCCAGCATGCTCCTTGGTCGGATCAAAATCCAAGGCGCTACCAACGGCTACCTCATGCTCGGCATCCTTAGACGACTTGTATCCTGCCTCGACGGCGGCACCGACCAATCCGAAAAAGATGGTCCCTGTATTGGTCATCTTGTCCCGCGCCATCCGAACAGAGAGCGGATATCTGGTTTCGACAACAACGGCGGCTTTTCTGATTGTCGCCAGTTCATCGTTAGTCATGCTGGTTTTCGTCCCTGTCGTCGAGACACATGACAGCAGCAAGGTGCAAATGATGATCGCACCAATGCCCACCACCCCTCTGATACACCAGTTAGTTGGCCGTGACATCGCCCTTCCTTTTTCGCTCTTGACCTAAATGAACTATTTCCGGCGTTGGCAGGTCAGTATCACCCTCTCTGAGTGAGCAGCATCCTAACCATCGTTCTCTCGGCATCCTCTGGCGGACTCAGGTTCCTTATTCAGCATGCCGAAGCGACAGGCGCATGTCAGAAAGAGTGCAAAGCTGGTGCCGAACATGCAAAGACAACAGAAAGAGAGAGCGAAGCGAGGAAAATGCTTATGTGCTGATGACTAGTTCTCCCTCGGGAAATAGCAAAGGGATGGATTGCTAACAAACGGGACAAGGGATTGGTGCTTTTAGGGACTTCCTTCACACTCGAGTTGTATCAAACTAGACCAATTGAGCCTCGCCTGAGGATTGATGGGGGTACAGAGAGACGGCGCGGGGGCCTGAAAGCTAGCACCTCTGTAAATGATAGAGAGGGCGTCATAAGGTGTCCGACCCCTTAGTTTCATTCTCAGACCAGTCGTTGAAAATATGCTGTACGGTTGGCGACATGAGGAAAGAATGTGGGGCCCGCTCAGCCTATCCATCTGATCCGCTCCTGTCCTAAAACGCCACAGGCTATTTTTCTTGCTGTCGCAAACTCTCCCCCTTCATTGGGTTTTCAACTGCGAATGGGGGGAAATACTATCAATCTGATCAGCCATCTTAGGCCTATCTATTGCTCATCTTGGGAAACATCGTACTGACGAGGGGGTGTATTTCAAAGAGCGCTACTGTCATGAGGGTTTGGGGAGATGGGGGTACGAGGAGTGGCTCCGTATTGATGTGGCTTGGCTTGGGCTTCATCCTCGTCGTGTACAATCCGACGTCCTTTGCAGTGGCTCAAGAACCCGTTGAGGTAGAGCGAGCGGATACCACCGCAGTCGAGCCGGCCCAGGACACTCCACCACCAGCACCGCCGGAACCATGGTACAAGACTCCTACGAAGAATCTTTTCGTGTTCTCCTTAGGGCTCGCCATTTGGCCAAGCCTCGGAGATAAAGAGTTTGGAACGACATCGGCCACGAGCAGCCCGGGTAGTCTGAATTCTGTAGGCCGTGCGCTCCAGGCGGCGTATGAGCGGCACATCGCACATTGGCACCGTGGTGATCTCTATCTGGGAGCAGAAGTTGGCGGGTTCTTATTTGACAATGACCAAGCGGTTCTCGGTACAGAACCGTCCACGGGAAGTCCGGTGAAGGGCATGCTAGATTCGAGGTTATGGTATGCGGGCCCCAGCATCAAGTTCATGATCGGGGAGGGGCGCGTGAAGTTTTTCGTGGGTGGAGGAGTCGGTTACTACTCTCTCAATTTAGCGGAATCGAATGAAGCCCCGCCACCCTGTACGAAATTCGGAGGCTGCTTCATTACCAAGCGATCTCTGACAAAGTCGGCCATTGGAGGGCATGTTTCCTTGGGGATAGACTTGGCCGCTTATCAGACTCAATCTGGGTGGCAATGGCGAATTCGGCTTGAGGACGATATTCACCTGGTGAACTACAGGAGTCTCGATAATTTCTCCCCCGGAGCCGGAGGCCTCTCAGGACCCCTCAACGTCATCCAAATTGGTGTAATGGGGGGATTTTAGAAGGGCAGAAGAACGCGCAAAAGGCTTGGACTCGGAGTTGTCCCACGTATTGTGAGACGGCATGGTTCCTGGAGCCATACCTCATCATAAGAGCCGAAGTCAGTTTCACCTTAGAGAGCCTATCCACATTGATCTGGATCTCTGGCACGCGATGCACGGTTCGAAGTCAAGCGGACTCCACTGCCTTGAGCTGCCTCGTATTTCAGCGTGAGCAGGTTCATTGCAGGAGACGATTGACGGAGGCGAGGACCTGGTTTTTGCCCTATTCAACTCGAATCCTCGCATCCACGATCCGGCAGCCTTGGCCTTCGGGCGGAGCGAAGATCGGATTCAGGTCGAGCTCGCTGATCTCGAGAATCGCTTCAGGAGCTTATACGCAGCAACACCTCCTTCTTGATCGCCTTCAGATCTACGGTTACCTGACCACGGCCTCCATTGCACCAACGCGAATTTCAGCCTGCTATTGAGGGCTATTGAGGCCTATTACGGGGGCCGTTATAATGGAGCCCGTGATACGTTCTTTCGCGGATCGAGGCACCGAGGCAATATTTGACGGCGTCGATTCCGAGATGGCTAGAAAAACATGCCCCCGAAATCTGTGGAAGGTGGCCAGAAGGAAACTCGATCAAATCAATCGCGTGAAAGATCTCGCCGCGCTCGCTGTACCACCAGGAAATCGACTCGAACGGTTGCGGGCGGATCGGAGCGGGCAGCACAGTATCAGAATCAACGATCAATATCGGGTCTGTTTCCGATGGGAGGCCGGAGATGTCTACGAAGTTGAGATCGCGGATTATCACTAAGAGGCCAGTGAACGCCGATTCGCAGGGCCGTGCGCAAGCCCTTGTCGTACGCCGACTACCTTGTCGTCGGCCACCCACCCATCCGGGCGAGATGTTGTTGGAGGAGTTCGTCAAGCCGTTGGGAATAACCCAATCAGAGTTGGCGATCCGCCTGGGCGTCTCATTCCCCCGGCTCAATGAAATCATCCGGGGCAAGCGTGCAATCACGTCAGATACTGCGCTCCGGCTGGCGCGAGTCTTGGGGATGTCTGCTGACTTCTGGATGGGGTTACAGATGGACTGGGATCTCTGGCATGCCATGCGCGGCTCGAAGGCTAACGAAATCCATCGCCTTGAGCCCCTTCGCCCTTCAGCCTGACCAGGCTTCTCCCATGATACAGTTGGTTGGATTGAGGTCTACCCTAGGCAACCCGAATCCTCGCATCCACGATTCGGCCGCCTTGGCCTTCTGGCAGGGCGAAGATCGGATTCACATCGAGCTCGCTTATTTCGGGGATTGCTTCGGCGAGGTGGGAGATGCGCAGCAGGACATCTTGAATCGCCTTCAGATCGACGGCTGGCTGGCCACGGTAGCTCTGCAACAACCGATAGCCCTTGATTGCCTGCACCATGTCCTTGCGTCTCGGTGGGCGAGCGGCGCAACTCGAAACTGCAGGTCGCCGAGGATTTCGAGCTGGATGCTACCGAGGCCGAACGCGATCAGGGACCGAAGAGAGAGGATCGCGGGTCATACCGATCATCACATCCACCTCACCTGATAACATCGGCTGGACGAGCACCCCTTCCATAGCCTCCAGCTTGTTGGCTTGCTCAAGTCTGGTTCGAATCATGTTGAGAAGCGATTAGGGGTCTAACACCTTAACTATCTATGCAGCAACGACCAACGAATAGATCGATAATAGGTCAGTTGAATTCCACTATTCCACCGTAGGTAAATCTCGAACCTGATTTGTGGGCGCATGGACTCAATTGAGAGCTGTTCACTATGGATCAGTTTCTGTTTGACGAGTATGCGATCATACTGGCTCGAATCGAACCAGTACCAAGAGGTCCAACCTCTTGCAAGAATTAAAGGAGGTGAGCTGTGCGACTTTCAAACCATGTGGCCGCGTGGGTGATCGCTCTCTCTGCCTCGGTCTCTGTAGGTGGGTGGATTTCAGCGGAAGCAGAAGAAGGTCAGTTTGGAACCCCGAAGGGATCGGAAGGGACTCGGATATTCAAGGCCACTGAGCACCCTTTTTACAGCGGCGAATTTCGCCTCAAAGGCGAACGGGCGACCCTTATTGGGAGCATGAGCGATACTGCCCCATGGGACCACCTCGATTATGCGGGAAAGCGCCTGAATGCGGTTAAGGGAACGATTGAGATCGAAGTGAACGAGATCACAAACAGCGGGCGGGTGGTGGCTGAGTTTGTCGAGGGAGCTGACCGGTATCGAATTGTGTTTGATCGGTTTGCCGCAAGAGCTCCGTTCCAGGATGGAGGCATTGCCACCAGAATCTACGAACATGGTGATTCAAACAATGGCGATCCACTCTATCCAAAAACCTGGTTATACTTGGGTGGCTGGGGCACCGCGACGATGTATAAGGATGACCAAGTGCTCTATAAGGACTATGACGCCCACTTCATGGTGATGGAGCGCTCACGCGATCCCAAGACGCATGAGGTCCGATACCCGGTCAAACGCACTGTGCCCGGCGGCGAAACCGACCCGGCCGGCATGGAAGTCGATCTGTGGGTTCGATCGAAAGAACAGAATGCCAACAACTTTCCTCCCTTTGAGACTTTTGTTCATCTCTGTTGGGAAGAAGTCACCTGGCGGTGAGGTATGAGCAGGTCTCTCCAACGCATTGTCCTACTGACGATCCTAGTGATGGCTGTGCCGGCGGTCGGGTCCTCGTTTGAGAACACAACCCATGTATGGACTTTTGATGATGATCCACCGGGGACTCTTCCCGCTGAATTCCAGGTGGGCACCTTGTTTGATGGCAGGCCTGCCGGTGAGTGGAAGGTGCTCGACACTGATCGGGCTCAGAGTCCTCCCCGCGTGCTGGCGCAGCTCCTGGGAAAGGGCGCGGAGCACGCGTACAAGACGGTGCTCCTCGATGGGATCAAAGCATCCGACCTCGATCTTCAAGTCTCATTCCTACCAATCGAGGGCAAAGCCGACATGGGAGGCGGCCTGATCTGGCGGGCCACAGATGATCGGAACTACTACCTGACGAGGGCCAATCCGCTGGAGCAGAATATCCGCGTCTACCGGGTCGTCAAGGGAGTCAGGCACCTCATCCAGAACTTCGATCAGACGATTGACGTGAAGCACTGGCATAGGCTGCGGGTGGTTCATCGAGGCTGCCAAATCGAAGTGTTTTATGACGAAAGCAGGGTGTTTAATCTCTGCGATAAAACATTCACCCAGGGGACGGTGGGACTTTGGACGAAGTCCGATGCCATCACCTACTTTGATGACCTTCAACTCCAAATTCTGAAATGAGCCATCGTGCTCATTTTGTGCTCAAGCCTGACTCATTCCAATCCGAGGTCGCATTGGAAAATGAGCGCTGAAACGATTTCCTAAACCGCGGGGCATGGTGGTTGGATTCGTATTCTCGCATCCACGATCCGACAACCTTGGCCTTCCGGTAACGCAAAAACTGGGTTTAGATCGAGCTCGCTGATTTCGGGAATCGCTGCGGCAAGGTAGGAGATGCGCAGCAGGACATCTTCGATCGCCTTCAGATCGACGGCTGGCTGGCCACGGTAGCCGGTGAGCAACCGGTAGCCCTTGATCGCACGCACCATGTCGCTTGCATCTCGATCGGTCAGTGGTGTCATGCGGAACTGCAGGTCGCCGAGAATCTCCACATGGATGCCGCCGAGACCGAATGCGATCACGGGGCCGAAGAGCGGATCGCGGGTCATGCCGACCATCACTTCCACCCCACCTGACAACATCGGCTGAACGACCACACCTTCCATCGCCTCAAACGTTCCAGCCTCTGCGAGTCGAGCGCGAATTGCGTTGAACGCGTCACGCACCGCCTGGTCGTCAAACAGGTTCAACTTCACTCCGCCCAATTCGGTCTTGTGCACAATCTGATGTGATGCGAGTTTCACGGCAACGGGGCATCCGATCTTGTGTGCAAGCCTCACCGCATCGTCTGAGCTGGTGGCGATGCCGCCTGGCGCAAGCGGAAGCCTCATCGCTTGAAGGAGCGCATAGGTTTCTTCGGTTGTGAGCCACCCTAAGCCACGATCGGCTAGCGCCTCAGCACAGATCTCCTTCGCCGTTGCGAGATCGACATCAGTATAGGCTGGTATCCGCCCGCTCGGTCGCTTCTGCCAAGCATCGTAGGCCACGGTGTGACTGATGATCCAGGCAGGAATTTCTGAATGCCGATAGGTAGGAATGATTTCCCCATCGACGACGAATTTGCGATCCAAATCTCCTTCCGCCATCCAGCAGAGATAGATCGGTTTCGTGTTACCTACCTGCCGTGCCGCACGGATGCCCCTCATGATCCCTGCTGCCACCGGCTCATTGTCCTTGGCCCGTACCGAGACATGTACGATGATGAGGACGTCGAGTTCATCCGATGTCAGCAGCGTCTCGACTGCCCGCGCGTGCTGCTCTTCGGTCGCAAAGCCGATCACGTCGACTGGATTTCTGAGCGCTGCCATTGGAGGGAGAAAGGATGCGAGCCCAGCTTGTGTCTGCTGGTCCAGTTCGGGAACCGATAACCCTTCAGCTGCGCAACGATCCGCGCAGAGCACACCGGGACCCCCGGAGTTGGTCAAGATCCCGACTCTCCGTCCATGAGGGCGTGGCTGGTTTGATAAGCCCGTGGCCAATGCCAGGAACTCTTCCAAGGTTGTTGCCCGGCTCACCCCGCATTGGGAGAACAAGGCGTCCACGGCTGCGTCGTTCGTCGCCAATGCTGCTGTATGTGACCCGGCAGCAGATTGTCCGGCTTGGGTCCGGCCGGCCTTGAGCACGACGATCGGTTTGCATTTACCCACTCGTTCAGCGATTCGTCTGAACCGTTGAGGGTCTACGATGGTCTCAAGGTACAACAGAATCACATCGGTGTTCGGGTCTCGCTCCCAAAACTCGAGCAGATCGTTAACAGTCACGTCCACGTGATTGCCGACGCTGACGAAGCTGGAGATGCCAAGATTCAGCCTTTGGGCTGCCATAACCACCGCAAGTCCGAGGCCGCCGCTTTCGGACGCGATGGCGACGTGGCCGGCCGGTGGAAGTAGCGGCGTATAGGTGGCATTGAGACGAACGCTCGGATCCAGGTTCATCAAGCCGAAACAGTTCGGTCCGATGAGGCGAATTCCATGTCGGCGAACTTTTTCGCGCAGTTGCTCTTCGAGTGCAATTCCGTTACCGCCTGTCTCGGCGAACCCGGCTGTGATGAGAATCGCAGCGGGCACCCGTTTCGCCGTACAGTCGTCGATGATTGACAGGACAAGGCTTGCCGGTACTGCGATGACGGCCAGATCGACTTGAGAAGGAATCTCCCGAAGAGAAGGGAACGTGCGAAGGCCTGCGATCTCGGTTGTATGTGGATTAACGGGAATGATCGATCCAGCGAAGTGACTTCCCTGCAAAGATTCGAGCAGTCTAAGTCCGATACTGGTTTCCTCGCGCGATGCGCCGACGACAGCGACGCTTCGTGGTTGGAAGAAGGGTTTTAACGACTCGATGCCGTCATTCCCTGAGCGCACGACCATCAACCTACTACCCAACAGTGATTCATGTTCGATTCCACTATCAGATAAGCCACTCTGGCGTGAGAAGCAAGACGGCCCCTAAACCCGCCATCACCAGGCCGCCGGCTAGCTTCAGCCAGCGACCGGCACGCTCCTGCAATTTCCGGCGGCTTAACGTGACCACCGCGATGGTCACCATGAGGCTGTCGTCAAGAATATAGGCCAGGTTATACAATCCCAGATAACCATAATATTCCCATGTCGGCAATTGTTGCATCGTCAGAATCTGTGTATAGAGAGCGGGAAATCCGGCTGTGCAGAGCAATTCAATCGTATTCACCAGGCAGGCCAGGACAATGACACCTGCTACCGCACCGGTGAGGTGTTCGGCCTGAAGGATGCGCCGGATGCGGGCGTAGAGTCCAGGCTTCGCGGACTCGGGGATGCTCAGCGAAATGCCTCGATGGAGAGCAAAGAAATCTTTTACATTCACCACTCCCGTGAAGAGAGCGATGCCGCCAAGCCCAATCTGCAGCGCGCGCGAGAGGCCGATCAGAAGAAACATATTGAGCCATGCGGCCATGAAGGCGAAATAGAACAATCCGCTGACAGCGACGAATGTGCCCGCGATGAGCGCCATCTTCCGCCGATCCTGCAGATTGACCAGCAGCGACATGAGAAAGAGCAGGACCCACATGGCGCAAGGATTGAAGCCGTCAAGTAGGCCGATGAGAACGGTGAACAGGGGAAGGCCCAGCTCGTGAACGCGAAGTCGGCCGAACCATCCCGTCTCGATGCCTTCGACAGATGGATGCGAGATGGCGCCTGCTGCATTCTGGCCCAGCTTGACGCGAATCTCGGCTCCGGTCGTGTCGGATGAGTGAAATCCGACGATTACCTCCGGACCGATGAGGAATGTCGGCACACCGATGGTGGTGATGCCTCGGTCCTTCGCCAATGCTGCGAGTCGCTGCCGTGCGGCGGAGTCCTCAGCGATGTCGTAGAGGGCAATGTGAAGCGATGGGAGCTCACGCCGAAGGCCGTCGAGAAAGATCTTGGCAGCTTCGCAATGCGGACATCCGGCTCGAACGAACACCTCGATGTCCGGATTCCTTTCCCCAGCCCAAGCGCTTGCCCAGCCGCAGAGAAGAATGACGAAGAAATGAGTAGCGAGTCGACGGAAGAACTGCGGCCAAACTGTACGCTGGGAAGACACCTACCCTAACTGGAAATATCCGGTGGTGACATGGATCTGATGTAGGACAGTACATCCAGCATTTGCTGGTCCGTCAGTTTTCCACGGAAGCCGTGCATCGGGCTGAACAAGACGCCATTCGAAATCGCGACGAGCAGCTCCCAATCAGTTTTCGAGCGACTGAGCTGAGATCGAAGATTGGCAGGCCGGACAATGAGATCCTGGCTGTCTGGGCCATTTCCATCCAGTTTGGCCCCATGACACCGGAGACATTGTTGCTCATAGACGCCCTGTCCGGCCTTCGAATCTCCTCGGATCACTTGAGCGAAGGCTACCGAGGTGAACGCGGATACGAGTACGAAGGCAACGACCAGAATCTTGTTCATGTTCAATCCTTTCATCTCAAGACGAGGACCGGAGAGGTGACGTGATGCACGACGGCATGGGACACGCTCCCCAAGAGGAAGCGAGAAAGGCCCTTGCGTCCATGGGAAGTCACGACCACCAAATCCATACCCTTGGCCTCCTGTTCGATCACAGCTGCCGGATTGCCCTGGGCGACCTTCGTGCTCACCGTATAGTGAGGGTGCAAGAGTTTGCCAGCTGTCGATTTTACGAGTTCGTCCGCGTAGCGCTCCGCGCCATCCCACCATGTTTGGGTTCCCAGCGCGTCATAAGGGTCATCTACTCCGATCGGAACGAGGGCATGAAGCACGCAAAGCTCGGTGGGATCGGCGAAGGGATGTTGTGTGAGCCATTTCGCGATTCGGTCCGCGTCGTCGCGATCCTCGATGGCGACGAGCACCCGCTGAACCTTGCGGGCAGCTCCTCTGACGATCAGGATCGGGCGGGAGCCGTGCATGAGCACCCGATGGGACACACTCCCGAGGACAACCTCGGAAAGACGGCTTCGTCCGCGCACGCCGACGACGACCAAGTCTGCTGAAAGGTTTTCTGCGCTGTCGAGGATGAGCTGAGCGGGATTGGCGATTTCGTTCACCTTCCTGATCGACGCAACCTCTGCCGGTATCATGGCGGCAGCGCGCTCCAGCAATTGGCGCCCCGAATCGACCATCGCATTGCGGAAATCCTCGTACCCTTGCACATTTCCCGCTTGGGCCACGAACGGATGTTCCAAAATCCCCAAATTGACGCCGTGGACCAGCGTGACGTCCGTCGGATGATAGAGTTGAAACGTCTGGGTGACGGCGGCGAAAGCCTGATCCGACCAATCGACGCCGATAACAACTCTCATGGAATGGCCTTTCCCATCCGAAAGTCAAAACAGCGGATGTGGCGCGGTCCCGAACGGGAGCACGCGCGGTGATTCGCCGACATTGCCGCGAATACGCCAAGCTCCGTCTTCGAGGACGAGACAGTGTACTTCTTCATACCAGCTGTCGATGGGGACGTACAGACCGCTGGTCTTAGACCTGGCCCAGAGATGGCCGGTACAAGTAACCTCCAGCACCGCATCGCGACCCGATCCGACCTTGGTCATCTTCGTGAAGAGATGAGTGCTCGCAATCTCCTGATACTCATCAAAGAGCTCTTTCCAGATCTTACGGAGATCATCTTTCTTGAGCCCATGGTAATTGTACTGAGGAGAATAAACCGCCATGACCCTGTCAAGGTTATGGGTTTTGATGGCCTCTTCTGCCTGCTCAAACGTGCCGACAACGGCTTTGACCGTCGCGTCATCGACTTCGATGACCGAACCAGCCGGAACCACGATCTTGGCCTCGGCCATTCCACGACCGGTCAGGAAGGTAAGAATGAGAAACGCTGTGATGGCGGCACGTAGGCTCAGGTGTTGGACGGGCATCACTTCTCCTCTCTTGATGCGTCAACAGTCGAATAGGGTCCGGTCGTGCGAGTTATCTTGTCCAGGTCACACGCACGAAATCTTCGTCTTGGTCGTAATGCAGCTCCAGCTCGCCATGATAGGCATGTTTTAGCGCTTCACCGATGCGTCTAGGTAAATGGCTGTCGGTCGTGGAAATGACGAGGCCTTCAGGCTTGGTGTCGATCGACATGATTCGAGACAGAGGGTGTTCCTTCTTTTCTGTTTCCTCTGCATTCTTCACCAGACCGATTACCTGTTCATGTTGCTCGTCCTTAAAAGAACCTTTGAGGGTGACGAAACCTTTGGGATACTTGTCACTGATCCGCATGCAGGCGGGGCAGATGATCTCGTCGGCGTCAGCCGGCTTCGCGCCCCAGGTCCACCGTCCCTTGTGAAACAAGGCCCCGCATTCGGTACAGATGGTCGGTTCTTTGAGTTTCCCACGCAGCTTATAGGTGTCGTGCTGATACTCCTGGAGCGTCCGATCGTGTCGAGCCCCCAAGCCTGCCTGTGTCTTCCCTTTCGCTGTCATGTGTGCTCCCTTATCGTGGCGGTGAGGTCGTTGAAGGATGTGTCCGCTCCTTCCATCCCAACAGCGACTCTTCCGCCAGGTTCAAATACTCTACAACATCGTGATCGCTGACCTGTGCAAAGTCGATATAGTGGTTACCCACTGCCCAGAACGGGTCCGGTGTGGCAAGGACGACTAACTCATCCACCTGCTTGCGAGCCTCTCGTATCGTCTCCGGTGGGCCGACCGGAATGGCTCCAATCAGGCGGCGCGGTTTGAGGTGTCTGATGGACTGGACGGATGCGAAGAACGTGGAACCGGTGGCGATACCATCATCCACGAGAATGACGATGTGGTCGGTAAACGTGGGGAGATGCCGGCCCTGGCGATAGAGCTGGTGCCGTCGCGCGATCTCTCGTTGCTGAACCTGAACCACCTCCTCGACATCAGCCCGAGAAAGGCCGTACGCCGCCATGGCATCAGGGTTCAGATAGATCGTTCCTGTTTCACCCACTGCGCCTAGTGCGTACTCCGGATTATCCGGCGCTCCCAGCTTTCGGGTGATGAAGACATCCAGTGGAAGATGCAGACCCAGACTTAGCTGATAACCAACCGCAACGCCACCACGTGGCAGTGCCACGATGATGGCTGCCGGGTCATCACGGTACTGCATCAGTCGCTCAACGAGCCGATGACCGGCCTCTTCGCGATTCTTGAACGTCACCGTCTTTCTCCCCGCAGATCGGATATGCGGCCCTACGTCAGGCCGCTCGTCACGCCGACTCCGATCAAGAACATCGCCAACAGAATCAGGATGGCCATGAGTAGAAGGTGGTGGTGCGGCCCAGCCTCTTTCTGATCCCAATGGATTGCCCGGGGAATTTCGAGGTAACGGGGGTGCCGAAGCATGATGTCCTCCTTTCCCATCAGGCGATTTTCACTTCAATCGCTTTGGGTTTGGCCTTCTCCGACTTCGGGAGATGGACCTTCAGTACGCCGTCCTTGTACTCTGCGCTCACCTTGGAACCGTCGGCATCTTCGGGAAGGGTAAAGCTCCGCATAAAACTCCCGTAGGCCCGCTCGACGCGGTGATACTTCTTGCCCTTTTCTTCCTTCTCGTATTTCCGTTCGCCACTGATGGCAAGGACATCATCATTGACATTGATCTTGATCTCTTCCTTCTTCATTTCGGGAATCTCGGCTTTGATGATGTACTCCTTCTCGTCCTCCGAAATATCCACCAGCGGTGACCACTCCGCGACAGTGATGGCCTCCTTCTTGTCACTACCAGTGGGAGCCGGCGTCCGCCCGAAGAAGCTCGAAAGTCGTTTCTCCATCTCCTCGATTTCCTTGAACGGATTCCATCGCGTCGTCGGTTCCCATCTTGTCAGTCCGCTCATGACCATTGCCTCCTTGTGTGATTGATGAGGGGGCTGGATGCCCTGTCAGTATACCAGTGCATTGATGGTGCCAGGGGTTGAAGAGATGAAAGCGAGTGAGCGTTCCCTGAGAAAAAGCGGTGGGTTAGATCGCTGTTGAATTTCAGTTCCATAAAGATGATACAGAGGTCTGTGGCATTACGGGGCAGTGGCATCTATGGGGCTGTCGCCTCTTTCAACATTGACTCAAATGTGTCCGGTTGTTCTCCACGAACAAGAAGGGGAGGTGTTACCAGTTCCTCTTCGAGCACGGGTTCTGCAGGGCAGAACCTAACAAGGTATGTGATAGAGGACAGGAAATCGGCCAGCGAATTGATGGGTAGGGCGAAGAAACGGGAAGCGAGTTACTTCCGTTCCGGAGCGGTCGTCACCGGTCAGTAGAGATAGCAGTGGGAAATTTCACCAATAAGACCACCAAGATCCTCATTATGGGGGCGGCGGGTCGAGATTTTCATAACTTCAATGTCGTGTTTCGTGGGCAGCAAGACTGTCGAGTCGTTGCTTTTACGGCGGCGCAAATTCCAGGCATCGCCGGACGGATCTATCCTCCTCAATTAGCGGGCCAGCAGTATCCGGATGGGATCCCGATCGTGCCGGAAGACGAGCTGGAGTCAGTGATCGAGGCCCAGGCGGTCGATCAGGTCGTCTTTGCCTACAGCGACATCGCACATGAAGACGTCATGCACAGAGCCTCCCGTGCGCTTGCTGCGGGGGCAGACTTCCGCCTGCTGGGTCCACGTTCGACAATGCTTCGTTCCAGCAAGCCGGTGATCTCTGTCTGCGCCGTCCGGACGGGAGCGGGGAAGAGCCCGGTTGCGAGAAGGATTGCCGGGTGGGCGCAAGAGGAGGGCCGGCGGGTTGCTGTGCTTCGCCATCCGATGCCCTATGGAGACCTGGTGCAGCAGGCGGTCCAACGGTTCGCCACGATGGAGGATCTCGATTGCGCGCAGTGCACCGTCGAAGAGCGGGAAGAGTATGAGCCGCATATCAAGCAGGGCGCCGTGGTCTTTGCCGGGGTCGATTACGAGCATATCCTTCTGCAGGCGGAGGTCGAGGCAGATGTCCTCCTCTGGGACGGCGGCAACAATGATTTCCCATTTCTAGAGCCCGATCTCGAAATCGTCCTCGTCGATCCCCACCGGGCCGGCCACGAACGGCGCTACTTCCCTGGCGAGGTCAATCTTCTCCGAGCAGATGTGATCGTGATCACGAAGGTCGATACGGCAGAAAGGGGGCAGGTCGAAGCCGTTCGACGTGCGATCAGATTAGCCAATCCTTTGGCGCAGATCGTGGAATCCACGATGCCGCTCACAGTGGAGCACCCAACGGCCATTCAAGGCCAGCGCGTGCTGGTGATCGAGGACGGGCCGACCGTCACACACGGCGGGATGGCCTATGGAGCTGGGGTGCTGTCGGCGAAGCGATATGGAGCAGCGGCGCTCGTCGATCCGCGACCGTCTGCGGTCGGGAGCCTCCGTGAAACATTTCGAGCCAACCAGCACCTGGATTGCCTCCTACCCGCAATGGGCTATGGGGCGGAACAACTTCGTGACCTGGAACAGACGGTCAACGAGGTGGACTGTGACCTTGTGCTCATTGCGACGCCGGTCGATCTCAGGCGGCTGATCAACATCAAACAGCCGACCGAGCGGGTGAGCTATGAATTCGAGGAAACCGGCGGCAAGCTCCGCGGCATCGTCGCGAAGCTACTGGCAAGTCATGAGCGCAGTTGAGCCCGCCGGTTCGGGAGCCGGGAGGAAACGTAGTGAAGCAGCGGTTGTCGTTTAAGAATCTGCCGAAGGTCCAGGCAAAGCGGTTCAAGAAGCTGAGGCTGGAAAAGGAACGGGAGCGAGCCAGACGGACGAGAGTCCAGCCAGTCAAGAAACGGTCTCCGCGCAGGAGCAGTTGAGAGCCCTGTGATGACCACCTCCTGTCGGTCGTCAGGCGAAGAGGTTGATGCAACATGCCGGTCCATAATGCCGATGTCGCGGCGGTTTTCGAGGAGATGGCAGACCTACTCGAGATCGAAGGATCGAACCCATTCCGCATCCGCGCCTATCGCAATGCGGCACGCACACTCCGTGATCTCCCTCGTGAGGTCGGCGCGATGCTTGGTGAGGGAGAGGATCTGACAGAACTGCCTGGAATCGGCGAAGACCTCGCGGGAAAGATCAAGGAGATCGTTGAGACCGGGACGGCCGCCGCGCTCGAAGAGCATCGCAAGAAAGTTCCGAAGACTCTCACGGAATTGCTCCGGATTCCTGGCCTCGGACCGAAGCGAGTGAAATCGCTGTACCACGATCTCGGCATCCGGACGCTCGATCAGCTGCAGAAGGCCGCGCAGGACGGCCTGGTGAAATCGCTCCACGGATTTGGAGACAAAACTGAACGATATATCCTCAATCAACTGAAAGAGCGGGCCGGGGAAGAGAAGCGTTTTCAATTGGCGTTCGCGACGCAGTACGCGGAAGCCTTGATCGCCTATCTGAAGGAATCTCCCGGGGTGAAACAGGTTGTAGCAGCGGGAAGCTATCGACGAGCCAAAGAGACGATAGGAGATCTGGATATCCTCGTCACTGCTGCTTCCAACAGTTCCGTGATGGATCGATTCGTGTCCTATCCGGAAGTCGAAGAGATTTTGGCACAGGGTGCAACCAAAGCGAGCATCCGGCTTGCCTGCAAACTGCAAGTGGATGTGCGAGTCGTTTCTGAAGATAGCTATGGAGCGGCGCTTCAGTATTTCACTGGCAGCAAGGCGCACAATGTGGCGCTCCGACAATTGGCACAGCAGCGGGGGCTCAAGCTCAATGAATATGGCCTGTTCAAGGGCGATCGATCGGTGGCGGGGGCCACGGAAGAATCGGTCTATGCTGCCGTCGGGCTGCCGTGGATCGCACCGGAACTGCGGGAGAATCGGGGGGAGTTTGAGGCGGCGCGGGCCGGGTGCTTACCGGCGCTCGTGGAGGTTGCTGATCTGAAGGGCGATTTGCACGCCCACACCAAAGCGACTGATGGTCGGAACTCCATGAGAGAAATGGTGGAAGCGGCGCGGGCATGTGGTCTTGAGTATCTGGCGATCACTGACCATTCACGACGCCTGACGATGGCCAAAGGTCTCGACCCGAAGCGGCTCTTCGAACAGATCGAAGAGATCGATCGGCTGAACGCGACGCTGAGCGGCATCACCTTATTGAAGGGGATTGAGGTCGACATTCTGGAAGATGGGACCCTGGATCTCCCCGATGAAGACCTATGCCGGCTCGATCTGGTGGTGGGGGCCGTGCATAGCCATTTTCGACTCTCCAGGCAGAAGCAGACGGAGCGGATCCTGCGTGCCATGGACCATCCCTATTTTACGATCTTGGCCCATCCCAGCGGCCGGCTCATCGATGAACGAGTGCCTTACGACGTGGATATGGCTCGTATTATCCGCCATGCACGAGAGCGAGGCTGCTTCTTGGAGGTCAATGCCCATCCGGTCCGACTCGATTTAACCGACACCGATTGTCAGATGGCGAAAGAAGAGGGAGTGATGCTTAGCATCAATTCCGACGCTCATAGCGTTCTCGAGCTTGAAAATCTTTGCTATGGGGTCGGACAGGCGCGGCGGGGATGGCTAGAAAAGAAAGATGTGTTGAACGCGAGGCCTCTGCACTCGCTACGACCGCTACTCAAACGCACGATGCGATGAGCAGACATGCAGCAAGGAGCGTGGGGGAGAGGGGACGCAACACCGCCTTGCCTCTGGTCTCCTGCTTTATATCCGGTGGCTCCGCAGAAGAGGATAGCGAGATGAATCCTTTCCCAAGATTCTGGCTCATAAGCGTCACCCCACAATTCATCAAGGAGGAGTTGTATGGCTGTGGTCAACGTCCCAAAATCATTCGTCGCCCAAAAGCAGCGGCAGGCCGACCGCTGCCATCGTTGCGGCGGACTTATGGTTCCGGAGAAGGTGTTCGAAATCGGGTCGTTCGATTGGCATTGCGTGACCTGCGGCGAACGGATCGATCCCGTCATTCTCGCCCATCGTCAGGTCCATCCACCGGAGGATCTCGCGTGCGAGGAAGTCAAGAAACTGTCCGTCGGTCACGGCAAGCGCCGCCTGAACTAAACCATCCTTCTTGGAATCGGGGGCGTCACAGCCCCCATCCAATTCAAACCGAACGCCGGTCTCCATCCGCAGCCAGCCTATTCACAGACAGTCCGTTGTCCCGGAGGGATGGACTCGTCATGCGGATCATGCTCTGTCATCCCTCGGACCGTCTCCACATGATGCGGCGGCTCGACACCGAAGTATTGTGTTCGGGACGGCCGAGGGGTGTGGCGTTCGATTCGATCGCACCTATTGATTGAGAGGACTCCGATGCCGACCAAAGAAGAGTTGCTCGCAAGGGCGCAGAAACCGGCCGAGGAGTCTCGGCGGCTCCATGCTTTTTACAAAGGGAAGATTCAGACGTTCCCGAAATGCCCCATTCGCAGTCTCGACGACTTTGCCTTGTGGTACACACCGGGGGTTGCGGCGCCCTGTCGTGACATTCAAGCCACTCCCGGCTTGGTCTACGACCTCACGAATAAAGCCAACAGCATTGCGGTCGTGTCCGACGGGACGAGGGTGTTGGGTCTAGGCGACATCGGCCCGGAGGCCGGCTTGCCGGTCATGGAGGGCAAGGCACTGCTGTTCAAGTATCTGGGCGGGGTGGATGCCGTGCCGATCTGTTTGGGAACCAAAGACCCCCACGAGATCGTCCGAACCGTCAAACTGCTGGAACCGTCGTTCGGCGGCATCAATCTCGAAGACATCGCGATGCCGAAGTGTTTTCGTGTCCTTGAAGAAGCGCGCCGCGTCTGCTCGATTCCCATCTGGCACGACGATCAGCAGGGAACCGCCACAGTGCTGCTGGCCGCCTTGATCAATGCGCTGAAAATCGTCGGGAAACCGATCGGGAACATCCGCATCGCCATGATCGGCATGGGCGCGGCCAATGTGCCCACCTATCGATTCTTGAAGGCGAAGGGAGCAGAGCCGGCGTCGATTGTGGCTTGTGACCTGGGAGGCATTCTCGGTACTCACCGCATCGACCATCGGGACAATCCTGAATTCAGCGAACAATGGAAGGTCTGTGTCGAAACGAACAGGGAGGGCCGCCGGGGTGGGATTCCTGAGACGCTTCGGGACGCGGACGTCTGTATCGCCTTTTCGGCGGGGGGAATTATCAAGCCGGAATGGATCACGACCATGGCCAAGGATGCCATCGTGTTTGCCTGCGCCAATCCGGTTCCGGAGATCTGGCCGTGGGAAGCGAAAGAAGCCGGGGCGAGGATTGTGGCGACCGGTCGAAGCGATTTTCCCAACCAAGTCAACAACTCCCTGGTGTTTCCGGGCATCTTCCGAGGCACGTTGGATGTGCGCGCCCGCACCATCTCGGATGAAATGGCGATGGCGGCGGCGATGGAATTGGCGACCTGCGCTGAAGCACGAGGCATCAGCGACGACAATATCATCTGCACCATGGACGAATGGGAGGTTGTGCCGCGCCTTGCCGCCGCCACCGCGCTCAAGGCGCAAGAGCAGGGGTTGGCTCAGCTGAGCCGGACGAACATGCAGTTGATGGAGGGAGCAGCCGGACGAATCAGACAGTTCAGGGAAACGGTTCGTCTCGTGATGAAGGAAGGGGGCATCTTGCCACCACCTGCCTGATATGGGGCATGAGGCGACATTGATTTCTGAGAACCAGTGATTAATAAAAAAATTGAAGGAGGTGCGTAGCCCTAGAGAGGTCGGCAGCCTCAAGTTGGTGACTCGCTCTTGTGCAGCCAGTGTGCGAAGGGCACGGGCGTTGTTTCAGTAGCGGAGTCAGGGTGTTCAAGGGGCGCGCTATCGATTGTCGGTGCCACTAGGCATGGCCGTAGATGCGAGCCTGAGCGAAGATTGAGGCGCGGGGCAATCAGCCTGAAGCGACTGAAGGATTGCCGAACGTGATTCCGGCCAGATGACGGCCCCCGTGGTTCCACACAAGGGCGAGCCGTTTTTTTTATGCGGAGAGAGCTTCCGTCAAGTCCCCCGATCATCCCAATGAATAGGTAACAGAAAGACCACATCAATACCTTGTGACTTGAATTTGTCTGGGGACGTCAAACGACAAAAAAGGAAATAACACGAGAGCGGAGGCGGGTCCAGAGAGCTCTTTCTCACTTGTGTGGAGGTCTTGGAGGGGTTTTAGGCTTCCCACCCACCGGTGGGTCTGCTCACCGCCCCAGCGCTCAACCTCGATTCCCTAGAGTGTTCCTCTCACCGAGGCCTCCGCTCACTCATAAGATAACTCCCCTTTACGGATAATCAATCGCCCACGTAAGGGCGCGACGCGGGCCTTCAGACCAAGCCACCCT